>JAOUJU010000235.1 GCA_029883045.1 Rhodospirillaceae bacterium | reverse complement strand
ACGACGAAGCGCCGATGACGATAACGAGGTTGAGCAAACCTCAGCCTAAAACCACAACCAACGCAAACCCGTCTTAATATTATTTTTTAAGGGGAATTAAGTTGTCACTTGATATAACCCCATTGGCGCCTAAGGGGCAGCAGGCAATTCAGTCATACGGTAATGGCGGGTTTCGTATAACAAATGTTGAATACACTGGTTCGCTAATAGTTTTTTTAGATGAATGTGTGTCGTGGAATTGTAAAAACGAAAATGATATTTCAGTAAATTCATTTCAATCGGTGCATGAAGCAAAAGAAAAACCAGAAATTTTTATAATTGGTTGTGGCGAGACTTTTACCCGCCCACCACAAGACCTTATTGATTATTTTAAATCCCACGCTATCTCGATGGAATGGATGGCAACCGGGGCTGCCTGCAGAACCTATAATATTTTAGCACTGGAAGGCCGCAGCGTAGCAGCGGCGCTAGTCGCGATTGATTGACATATCAGGCGCAACAAAAAAGGCCCAGCGTTTATGCTGGGCCTTTTGTTTTTGCTCTGTATTTGCTCGTTAGATGTTTTGAGCAGAAACCATTGCGTAAAGCATTGGAATTGAAAGCAGGGTGTTGGTTCTGGAAAATAGCATTGCGGTGCGCGCTGCTTTTGCTTTTGCATCGGCATCTGCCTCAACCAAGCCAATAACCTTTTTCTGGTTAGGCCAGATAACAAACCATACGTTGAACCACATGATGATACCGAACCACATACCGATACCCAATGTAACGTGGGTGGCGTTGCTAAATCCGTCCATGGCACCGATTGATAGCATGTCCATCAGATAGCCATTCTGGTAAGCCAGAAGAAGGCCAAATACGAGGGTGCTTTTTGCTGCCCAACGGAACCAGAACAATGCACGCGGTGCAATGTATTTACCAATGACAGGCTTTTGCTCATCGGGTATGGCAGGCATGCTGGGGGCCTGAACAAAGTTGAAATACCACAATAGGCCAATCCACATTACGCCAGAAATAACATGCAACCAGCGGGTGATGAATTGTCCGTAGGCAAAGCTGGGATCGAATGGATTACCAGTCACCACAGTTACGAATACCACCAAGGCAACGGTAAGGGCAAAGCCCGCTATTACCGTGTTTCTGAGGTTGGATAGAAGTGCCGCCATAATAATTTTCTTCCTTTTCAAATAAATGACATTACCTATTGGTAATACTGAATAAATTCTGCCCTCAATATATGTCCTAAAAGTTAACCTTCAAGTCATATGGAAATAGTCAATTATTTTCAATTAGTTAGAAGCACTATGCGTGATCCTAGTTATTGCCATGTGTGCTGATTTTGGTTTTGCGATTCGTTTGCAACAAATTACCAGACGGAATCCGGTGTTGCCGGTTCGCTGGAGCTAAGGCCCGCAGTTGCTTTGTCGTCCGGCTCTAACACCATCAGTTCAAGCTGTGACAGTTTGGGGAATATTGGCTCGCCCGCACCCTTGTAGAGCATTATTGCGCCACGTTCGATATCTGGGAATCCGCCTCGGGCATCATCAAATTTTCTGATTTCTAGGTTAATTACCAGATCGGTTCCCGGTTCCCGACTTTGCCAAATCATTGTTGGGTTTTCTTGGCGCGGTTTTGCAAATGGCGCAATTGCCCTAGCTATGGATTTTGTCGGTGGGCCATACCTAGTGGTGTAGTAATTGGCAACTATATCAAACGCGCTTGAAGCGAACATGGAATGAAAATTAGAGGCAGCGCCATCATCATAACGGGCGATTGCACGGGTTCCTTGATACATGATTGTATCAACGCGAAAATGTTCTTCTATGTCCAACGGCCAGAAAATTGTGTCTATGCAGAAAAGAACGCCGTCATTGCGCTTGTCCACGCAGGGTCGGTGTATTGTTTCTTGTTGCATTAACTCGCGTCTTTTTTCGGTTAATTCTTGCCCAATGTGCACCTCTTCCCCTAGTGCAAGCTGAACACCTTCGAGTATTTTCCCGCTAGGTATTATATCTTTTGCCGATGGAACGGGTGTTGTGGGCAGGGATGTGGAATCAAGATCTTTCAACGCCCAGTCTTCGGTACCGGGTAACGCTGCAATCTGCGGACCCTCGTCCATGCCATCAAGCAGGCCTTCCAGTCCGGTGGCATCTTCGATTTCATTGGTTTTGGCCACATCACCAAGAAGCCCATCAAGCAGGTCACTTCGTACACTATCTGTCTCTGCGTTATCTTTTTCCGCCGAAGGTTCTTCGGTTGCGGGGTGCGGCGGAAGCTTGGCCTCAAGTTTGCTTACTTCGGTTGGTGTGGCAAATGGATCTGGAATTACATCGGGTTCTTTGGTCGACACCTCTTCATTTGCTGTGACGTTATCTTCAAACACCAACTCTATTTCACCTTCGCCCTGCTGTGGCTGTTCTTGCGGTGGGTTATTAATAAGAAATTCGCGTTGCTGTTCTTCCAATGATTTTAGCTGTTCGGCAAGAACGTTGGCCTCAACACCAGCATCTTCGCCTTCTCGTGGGGCAATAGCAGAACGAACTGGTGGCGTGACATTTATTTTATCTTGTTCTGGGTTACGTCTTACAGTACGCACCACACCGGTTGTGTTTGGCGGTTTGAAAAAATCAAGAAATGTGGAAAAGAACCTCATGGTAGCGGATTGGGTTTCTTCAATTGTTCCACCAATACCATCAGCAACACCACTTGTTAGGTCCTCTGCTGTTTGCGGCAAGCTTTCAGTAGATTGCAATGGTGTTTGGGTTTTTACAACATCGTCAATTATCGGGCTTGTTGCGTTGTTTTGCGAAGCCGAAGAGCCCACGGAACCCATGGCATCACCATCTGCTAATCTTTCAACTGGGTTCTCAACTGGAGTAACAATTTCTGGTTCTTGAACAACTTGGGCGACCTCATTGATAGTTTCTGGGATAGTTTCTGGGATGGTTTCTGGAATAACCTCAAGCGCCTGGCTGGGTTGTTCGTTTATCATGGGCGTCTCAGCCAATGCATTGCCATCAAGCTCGGTGGGCGAAGCATCAATTTTTGCCACGGTTTCGCTTATTGTATCGCTGCTGGTTTTTTCAGTTGCTGTGTCGCTTGTTTCAACCGTGCTTTCTTCCTGTTCGGTTTTTGCAACCATCGTTTCTTTTTCAACCAGCGCTTCATCAACAGGCAACGCCGCCGATATGGTTGGCGTTTCATTAATTGGCGGTAAATTTGCAATTACTTTATTTTGCAATGAATCTGGGTTTGGCAAAACATCTGGTTCAGGTTCTATGGGCTCTGCTAGCCCAATGGTCTGCGGTGCGGCTTCAGCGGTTTGCTCAGGCGTACTTTCTTCGGCAACGGGTTGCGTTTCTTCAATCGGCTGAGGTTTTTCAGCTTCCGCT
>JAOUJU010000234.1 GCA_029883045.1 Rhodospirillaceae bacterium | reverse complement strand
TCAATTACTTATTTTTCTGGCACGGGTTTCGCGGTACCAAACATAAATACCGCTACCTATAATCAATGCGGCCCCACTGGCCGACCACGCGCTTGGGACATCTCCAAAAACAATAAAGCCCCAAAAAATTGCGCCTATTACCTGTGAATAGGTAAATGGCGCCAGCATGGATGCTTCGGCGCTATGAAATGCCTTGACCAAAAGAAAATGTCCCATGGCCCCGGCGGTGCCCATGGTAACCATCAATAACCATTGAAATGGGCCAAGGTCTTGCCAGAAAAACGGAACCAATATTGTCAACACCACCGCACCCACAGCGGTTGAATAAAATGTTGTTGCCGCTGGGTTATCGCGGGTGCGAATGACGCGGGTTAAAACCATATAAAGGGCCAGCAAAAATGCGGTCGCTAATGGCAACAATGCCCACCACCCGAGCACGCCCGAGCCGGGCCGGGCCACTAACATTACACCAATAAAGGCAATAACAACCGCAACTATGCGTCTAGGCCCGACGTGTTCGCCCAGAAACATTCCAGAAATAACCGTTACTAGCACAGGCGCAAAAAACTGTATGGTTGCAGCATCACCCAAGGGCATTTTGGTAATTGCAACATACATAAATGAGGTTGCGCCAAATAATGCACCGGCGCGAATTAATTGTAGCCCCGGGCGGCGCGCGCGCAAAAATTCAAACGACCTATTTTTGCTAGCGTAAACAGAAAATGTAATTACTGTGTGAAAAAAATATCGCCCCCACAAAACTAAAAGCACCGGCAATTCGAAGGTTAAATATTTTGCAGTTGCATCCATGCCGGCCAATAAAATACCGGTGATGATTATCATCATTATGGAAAGCGCTGGCAGCGCGTTTAGCGCAAGCCCGTCTTTGTCTGTGGTGTTTGTGGGGGAGGTCATTTAACAACAATCAATTTTGTTTAATTAGATTTAATGGAATTAGCAGTGTTGTCAAAACTATTAGAAAGATTTTCCCCCAACATGGTTACCGCACCAATTATTGTCACCGCGATAAGGGTGGCAATGAGGGCGTATTCAATGGCGGTTGCACCACGCCTGCACTTAAAAAAACAAATCCCACGCAAGGAAAGCCGATTAAGGTATGAAATCATTGTTGTAATCTTTCCCCAAATAAACGCCTATATTGTACAGCAAAATCAATTGTATCTATATAGGTGAAAATCACCAGTGATAAGGCACACATTGTTTTAGCAAAAGTTTGAAACCCGCAGAAAACAAAAGAATCTCAAAGAAACCAAACAAATAAATGCCATTAAATAACCACCAACCAAGCCCCCAACCTACCCCGCCACCATTTTGGCTGGGAACTACGCTTGCCCTTGGGGCCTACACAATGTGGGGGTTGTTTCCGCTATATTTTAAATTGCTTTCACACATAAATTATATGGAAGTTTTAGCACAAAGAACCGTATGGACCTTTGTCTTTGTTTTTTTAATTATGCTTGCCATGGGGCGGTTCGAAATATTTGCCCGCGAATTTTATTTTAAAAAAACAGTTTTAATCATGTTGGTTTCAGGAATAGCCCTAGCAATTAACTGGGGTGTTTTTATTGTTGCCGTTAGTATTGATCAGGTATTACAGGCAAGTTTGGGCTATTTTATGGCGCCATTGGCAAGCGCGCTATTAGGTATTTTTGTACTAAGCGAACGCCCCAACCCGGCGCGTTGGGTTGCGCTAGGTTTCGCCTTGGCTGGGGTTAGCTACATGGTGGCCAGTGTTGGTGATGTGCCGTGGCTGGCATTGGCCCTTGCCGGTTCGTGGGCGCTATATGGGCTTATGCGCAAACTTTCGCCCCTTGGTTCAATTTCTGGGCTTTATATGGAAACCATGATCCTAAGCCCGCTGGCGTTGGGGTACATATTTTATATTGCATACCTGCCTAGCGGGTCTGGGCCAATGGTGGCTTTTGGTACGAATATGCAAAACACCATGCTTTTAATTGGTGCTGGAATACTAACCGCATTGCCATTGCTGCTGTTTGCCCGGGCGGCAAAATTGCTGCAACTAGGTGCCATTGGTATTTTGCAATACGTAGTCCCAACCGGGCAGTTCATGCTCGCGGTATTTATTTTTGACGAACCCTTTGGAAGTGAAAAATTAATAACCTTCGTTTGCATATGGATTGCACTGGCAATTTATGTTGCCGATTCACTTTATTCTCGGCGCACCTCCAGAAAAAATAGAAAAAAATAATCCGCTAGCGTATCGGTTTTTCATTGGCAAAATCCCCAGAAAGGTTTGGCGTATTTGGTGCGTTTAAACGGTTTGGACTGGCATAATTTAAGGCCCGCTAGACAGTTTTTTCTAACTGCAAAGCGCGCGCGCTGGCATGGCGTTATGGTTAACAGATAAATAATGTTTCATATTGTAAATGCTTGGCAATAACGACGAACGCTAACAAAGGCCACGCTGGGGGTGGCATAAATAAACCCAAACAAACGACGGCAAAGATTTGTTGTCCATATCGATAAAAAATGGCAAATGGCTAATTTGGGTAAAAATGCGTGTAAAATAAGGCTTGTTTTGATTTCGAAATAAATGAAAAAGCGTATATTTTTTAAAAGATAAAACAAAACAACTGCCCAAGGCGGGGCGGGTAGAATGAAAACAAGACATCCGGGTACAAAAAAATGAACTGCTTAGTTATGGTTAATAAAGAATAAATTTATTTTTATCTCACATTGCTAACAATGTTTGGATCAGATGAGTATCAGAAAGACAAATTTGTAATTAAAAAAAATTTTTAAAAATTATTTAGACTGTAAATAGCAATTGGCCCCCTAGATTATTTTACAAACCATCAAGCGACCCCATGGGGGCGCGCAGCATGATAATTAGACAAAAAAAGGCAACAACATATGCAGTTAAAAAGGTCATACGTGCAATATTGGTGTGTTGAAATTAATAAAATAACCGAAGCAAAAGCCAAAAAAGGGCAATAATTGATGGTAAAAACTGCGTAATTTAAGGCGAAAATAATAATTCACTAATAAAGTTTTAAATCAATAATATGCAATAATAACAACAACTTAGCGATAGCATCAAATACCTATAGAGGAAATAATAAATAAAATCACGCAAATAGCAGGTAAATTGTGGTCAAAGAATTAATAAAAACTTCAAATGAAGTTGACGCAAGCAACCTATGGCATAAACTAAGGTGATGTGGGCCTGATATTGTAAACCAAAGCGGTTCGCATGGGTGCATCACAAGGGAAATGATGACAAACAAAAACGAAATCACCAGCGACCAAGACCCGAGCAAAAAGGTTTCCTACACGGTGTCTTGCGCCAGCAGCTTTCGCGATTCGGTCATCGATCTGGCGCGACGAAAAAACTGCAATGTTGCCGATATTGCC
>JAOUJU010000233.1 GCA_029883045.1 Rhodospirillaceae bacterium | reverse complement strand
TGGCATCACCACCAATTATCACGGCAGTATTATCAATTTTACTGATTTGTTTTTCCAAATCATCGCGAAGGGATAAAAGTCTTTTGCTTTCGGCGTCAATTTTACCAAGCGCGGCGTTAGCAGCGCAGGCCATGCCAGCGATACCCGAAACGTTCTCGGTCCCACCACGAAGTCCATTTTCCTGACCACCACCGGGAACTAATGCGCGCAGCGGGGCATCTGGTTTTGTTATCAACGCACCAACGCCTTTGGGGCCACCAAATTTATGGGCGGAAATGCTCATATAATCGGCAGCAATATGGGTAAAATCAATTTCTATTTTTCCTGCGGCTTGCACTGCATCGCAATGAAATAAAGCGCCATAGTTGTGAGCAATTTCAGCAAGTTCCTTAACCGGCTGAATTACGCCGGTTTCATTATTGGCCAACATCACCGATACAATTGCATCTTCGCCATTTTTGCTGAGCAACTTTTCTAAATGTGAAGCATCAACAATGCCGTTTTTATTGACCGCTATTAGTTCAACGTTTTCACTTGCGTTACGCACCGCTGGATGTTCAATGGCACTGGCAATAATTCGTCCCCGACCACAACCCAATAAACAAATTGCATTCGCTTCGGTTCCCCCGGATGTAAATATAACCCGCGCCCCATCTGCTGCGTTAACTAATGCGCGCACGCCGACCCTTGAATCTTCAACCAAGCGATGGGCAAGACGGCCCATACGATGAACAGATGATGGATTGCCCACAAAATCAAGTGCGCGCACGACAGCATCTTTTGCTTCCGGTAATACCGGTGCGGTCGCGTTATAATCCATGTAAATGTTATGGTTCATATTGTTTCTGCGGTTTTGATAAAAATTAAATGTTTTAAGTGTTGGTTGCGAAAGAACGGTTTTTTACTTTGCCTTATTGTTCTTTATTCTGCGGCGAAAATTGTTGGATCGTCCTGTGAGAAAATATCCGGACGTGAACCGGGGACCTTTCGTTCGCAAACGTCTTGTAATGTAACAGAGCTTAGATAAAGGTATATTTGGTGGCTTAGTGATTGCCACAAATCGTGGGTTAAGCAACGGCCCTTGTCGCTACGGCAACCTTCGCTGCTACCAGAGCTGCAACGGGTTGCAGTTAATGGTTCATCAACCGCCATAATTATATCAGAAACACGGATGCCCGCACTTTCGCGCGCTAGTAAATATCCGCCACCGGGGCCGCGCACACTTTTTACTATTCCTGATTTACGCAGTTTTCCGAAAAGCTGTTCAAGGTAAGAAAGTGAAATTTCCTGACGCTCTGCAATATCGGCAAGCGAGACTGGTGATCCTTGGGATTTGGATCCAAGGTCAGCCATTGCCATAACTGCATAACGTCCTTTGGTGCTTAGTTTCAAAATCTTTCTCCTAGGTAGATGCTTTTTTAGACTTGGGGCTATTTGCTTCATTGGTCGGATTAATGTTCATTGTGTCTTCTACGCTTTGAAGTTCACCTTCAAGATCATCTATTCGGCCCATCAGTGTAGATATCTGCGAACGTAGGTTCTCAATTGTTTTAAGCATTGGGTCGGGGCAGCCATCTGACGGTGTTCCGTATGGGGCAAAATCCTTCGCGTGCTCTTTGTCTCGGGGCATAACTATTCTGGCGGGTATTCCAACGGCGGTAACGCCGGGGGGAACGTCTTTGGTAACAACCGCATTGGCGCCAACGCGTGCGCCCTCGCCAATTGTTATTCCGCCCAGAACTTGCGCACCGGAACCTACGATTACCCAATCTTCTAATGTTGGGTGACGTTTTTGGTTCACTTGTGTATGGGAATCAACCGATGGGGCAATGCCGCCAAGGGTAACCGCCTGATAAAGGGTGACATCATTGCCGATATGGCTGGTTTCACCAACCACAACGCCATCACCATGATCAATAAAGAATCTTTTGCCGATGGTGGCACCGGGGTGAATTTCAATCCCGGTTAGGAATCTAGCTATTTGAGAAATAAATCGGGCCAAAAACTTGAATTCGTTGCGCCACAAAGCATTTGCAATACGGTAAAAAATTACCGCATGAAATCCGGGGTATAGCAAGGCGACCTCAAGCTTTGAGCGCGCAGCTGGGTCGCGCGCCATAAATGAGGACAAATCTTCTTGTAAATGCCTAAAAATCATATTTTTCCCAATATATTTGCTTTGTCTTTTGCTTTGTCCGGCACGTCTGTGTATAAACCCTTTCGGGTATTTTTACTCTTTGGTCCAAACTCAACCATTTACCTTGAAATTTGGCCAAAAATACCCGTATGAAAAAATATTCGGTAATACTTTAGCCATACTTTATTTATGGGAATATATATATCCCGACTAAATTAGTCAAGTATTAGAAATATCGAATACAAAAACAAATGAAGTATTTTTTAAGGCCACAAACAGCCAATAGAGTTTAAAAAAACCTTTGAAATCAATGATATCAACGAAATTCATGGAAACAAAATGCCAGAAGTGATCTTCAATGGCCCCGATGGCCGCCTTGAGGGGCGCTATAGCCACTCAAAAGTACCCGGTGCCCCAATAGCCCTAATATTGCACCCCAATCCACTGCACGGTGGCACCATGAATAATAAGGTGGTGTATTCTATGTATCAGTCCTTTGTAAAAAGGGGCTTTTCGACCTTGCGCTTTAATTTTCGTGGAATTGGGCGCAGTCAAGGTGAGTTTGATAGCGGTATCGGCGAAATGAGCGACGCTGCATCAGCGCTTGATTGGTTGCAATCACACAACCCCAGCGCCAGTGCGTGCTGGATTGGCGGATTTTCGTTTGGTGCATGGATTTCCATGCAGTTGATGATGCGCCGCCCTGAAATAAGCGGTTTCCTATCGGTGGCACCACCGGCAACCCAGCATGATTTTACATTTTTGGCACCGTGCCCGGCATCCGGGCTAATCGTTCATGGTGATAAGGATGAACTGGTTGCAATTGAAGATGTAAACAAACTAGCGGCAAAATTAAAAAGCCAGAAAAACATCGTAATAGATTACGAAGTCATCCAGGGTTGTGATCATCTTTTCACTAAGCACATGAAAAAGCTTAATCGTATTGTTGAGGATTACCTCGATAAATCGCTGGTGCAAGCAGCTTAAAGACCTAATTTTTTTTACCCGCTGGGTTAAATCGTGTTCCGCCACTAATGGGTTGCGTCACGCCCGTTGTGCCGGGAAATGAAATAGCCAGCCCCTTAATTGAGCGCACGGCAAGATAGGCAAATGCTTGTGCCTCCATCGCGTCGCCACTCCAACCTATTTCATCTGCGCTAACAACATCGCCAGATAAAATGTTGCTGAGGTTTTTTACCAAAGCATTGTTATGGCAGCCGCCACCTGTAAGCACCCAGCTATTAGGCGATTGGGGAAATT
>JAOUJU010000232.1 GCA_029883045.1 Rhodospirillaceae bacterium | reverse complement strand
TAACCCATCCAGCAAAGCAATCAAGACCCAACGTGCGCCCAGACTTTAGCGTTATTTTGCCTTGTTTTTACGCTTTAGTGGGTTAGATCCCGGCAATGAAAGTTTTCCCGGTTTGCGTGACTTGGCTGCAGGGCTTGATGTTGGTTTATCGCCGGCCTTAGCAATGCTTCTTTCTTTGCGAGATTTTTTACCTTTTTTGTCTTTTTTATCGGTTGGCTTTCCGGCTTTGAATTTTTTTGCCTTTTTTTCCCAAGGTTTATTTTCCGAGGTTTTTTTCTCAGCGCTTGCCTCGTTAAAGGTTGGGGTTTCTTCTTTTTTTACCCTAGAAACAAGTTGTTCTTTGTCTTTGCCATAAGGTTTGCTTTTTCCATAAGGCTTATCCTTGCCGAAGGGCTTATCCTTGCCGAAAGGTTTTCTTTTTTTATCACCTTTATCAAACGGTGAGCTTTTACGTTTTTCCCGCCCGGCGCCATCGCTTTTTTCAGATGGCTGATGGGGCGCGCCTTGCAAGCGAGTAACGGAAATTGTTTTTTCCATTTTACGGCTTGGGCCAAGCTCTTCTAAAAATTTATCAACGCTTTTGGATGTAAGCTCAACATGGGTTTCTTCTTGATGAATTTTAATGGCACCAATATCATTTTTGGTTATATGCCCTGCCCGGCACAGCATAGGAAGTATCCAGCGCGGTTCGGCATTGTGTTTATGTCCAACCGAAAGCGACAACCAAACACTGTTTTTGAAATCATCGCGTGCGCTTCCTTTGCCACGATCTTTTTTATGATCACGTGATTTTTCCGGCCCACTATCAATCAGTTCTTCGGCGGCGGGTTGTTCTTTGGCATGCAGCCGCATAAATGCACCGGCAATTTGTTCTGCGCTGTATCGAGATAGCAATTCATTGGTGAATGTTTTTTCATCATCGTTTAATGGATCGGTCAAGGTGGTGTCTTCAAAAATGCGTTCACGGTCACGTTTGGCAATATCATCAACCGATGGTGGCTTGGCCCATGTGGCATCAATGTTTGCATTTTCAAGTAAGCGTTCGGTGCGTTTGCGCCATGTATGCGGAACAATAAGCACACTTACGCCCTTGCGCCCGGCACGGCCCGTACGCCCACTACGATGCAGTAACCCTTCGCGGTTTTTAGGTATGTCAGCGTGAATTACCAGTTCAAGATTTGGCAAATCAATTCCACGTGCTGCAACGTCGGTTGCGATGCATACCCGCGCCCGACCGTCGCGCATGGCTTGCAATGCATGGGAACGCTGGGCTTGGCTTAATTCACCGGAAAGTGCCACAACAGAAAAACCACGGTTAGTAAACCGTGCGGTCATGTGGTTTACGGTGGCCCGGGTTGCACAAAACACAATTGCGCTTTTTGCATCAAAAAACCTAAGCAGATTAATAATGGCATTATCACGGTCGTTGGGGGCAACAGTTAAGGCACGGTATTCAATATCAAGATGTTGTTTGCTATCGGATGCGGTGGCTATGCGGACCGCATTTTTTTGATAGCGTTTTGCCAAGGTTGCGATTGATTTAGGAACGGTTGCCGAAAACATTAGCGTGCGACGGTCTTTTGGTGCGGAATCTAAAATATATTCAAGGTCATCACGAAAACCCAGATCAAGCATTTCATCTGCTTCATCTAACACCACACCCCTAAGGCCAGTGGTATCAAACGATCCGCGTTCAATATGGTCACGCAAACGCCCGGGCGTTCCAACCACAATGTGTGCGCCACGTTCAAGCTGGCGGCGTTCATCGCGCATATCCATGCCACCAACACATGACGCAACGGTTGCCCCGGTAAATTCATATAACCATTCAAGCTCGCGTTTTACCTGCAACGCCAGCTCGCGGGTGGGTGCCACCGCCAATGCCAAGGGAACCTTGGCCCGTGGGAAGCGATCTGCGCCTTGCAAAAGCGTTGGTGCCAAAGCCATGCCAAAAGCAACGGTTTTGCCCGAACCGGTCTGGGCAGAAACCAGCGCATCGGCACCTTCTAATTCGGGTGCAAGCACATCAATCTGTACCGGGGTTAGGGTTGTGTAGCCGTGCTTGCTCAGGGCTTCCCTAAGCGCGGGGACGACACCATCAAATACTGTCATTTATCTGTTCTTTCTGAATGCTGGCCGTATGCGTATTTAAAGGTGGTGATTGTTTGTACGCTTAGCCACTTTTATTGGATGGGCCGCACTGCTTGGCGCGGCACAGCAAATCCGTTGGCTGTGTTTTACATAGGCCAGACCCTACAGTAAACCGACATTTTCAAATACTTTGAGGTATCTGCTGGGTATTTATTAAATATTTGGCAAAAAACCACCCCGAACTTGACCGATGGGCCGTTTCGAGGTGGTTTTATTCTTTCAATTTGGCTGTTTTCAGCCAATTTGTTGTATTTTAGAAGGTTTACAGGTTGGCTATCATGTCTTTCAACATATCGCGAACCTCGCCCGCAACCGAACCAAGGTTCGGGTTTTCTATGGCCGACATCGAAGCCGCAGGGTCCACGGCAGAAACCTCGATCTTGCCGTCATCTGTTTTTTGCACCACCACGTTACAGGGCAACATGGTGCCGATTTTGTTTTCTGATTGCAGCGCTTTGTAGGCATATGACGGGTTACACGCACCCAAAATGGTGTACGGATTGATGTCTTTATCAATCTTTTCCTTCATGGCTTTTTGCACATCAATGGTGGTTAGAACGCCAAAACCCTTTTCCTTTAGGGCCGCTGTTGTGTGCTCGATTGCGGCGTCAAAATCCATGTCTACGGTGGTGGTAAAATGATAGCTCATAAGTAAATCCTTTAATTGTGTTGAGTTTGGACAATAAATGGGTCTGTCAGGACAAAAAAGCAAGTCTTTACTGAGGTGACCCAAGGCTGTTAATCTTTTGCCCATGGGCGCAGACGAATTTAATATTTTATCTAATTACAACCAGTGGGCCAACCGCAGGGTTTTTGACGTTGTGCAAACGCTTTCCGATGACGCCTACCGCAAGGACTTAGGCGCATTTTTTGGATCAATTCACGCAACCCTAAACCACATTTTGGTTATAGACCGATTGTGGTCCAGCCGGGTAATGGGTGAATATCACGGAATTAAATCCCTTGATCAGATATTGCACGATGACCTTAAATCTTTGCGCAAAGACCGCCAAATAATGGATGAACACATAATTCGCCTGACCGGCCGCCTAACCGCAGGCATGGATGGCGGGCTTGACCGTGAAGTTTCTTACCGAATGCTAAAAGGTGGCGAAAAACACGTTTCCCCAGCGCGCCATATTTTGTTGACGCTGTTTAATCACCACACCCACCACCGTGGGCAGGTTCATTGCATGCTGACCCAATCGGGGGTTAAGGACATACCGCCGCTGGACGTGATTTTTTATCTACGCG
>JAOUJU010000231.1 GCA_029883045.1 Rhodospirillaceae bacterium | reverse complement strand
CGGCCAAAGCCACCGGAATACTTTCTGATAATCCCAGCGCAAAAACAACATCAGAAAAAAAGTAAAGCAAAAAGCCAGTCATTGCCCCGCTACCAATAATAAAATAGGTAGTCCCTTTGCGTGCGTTACGAAGCGTAAATGTTGCCGCAATCAATACCATCGCGACCAGTAAAAGTGGCGTTGCCAGTAATGAATGCCAATGAAGACGATGACGAATGGCAGAAAATCCAGCATTATCAAGCGTTTTGATGAATTCTGGCAAATCCCAAAAAGACATGGTTTCTGGTGGGGCAAAGTTGTCTTGTATTTTTTCCAACGTAAGGTCTGAGGCAAGCTCATATCCCTCAACCATATATGACGGTATTTCGCCTTCGCTAATCCACGCTTGAGGTATCAGCCAGAATCCATCTTTTAGAATTGCGCTGGGGGCATCAATTCGTTTGGCGAAAAAATTATCTTCTCCATACAAATATACCGTTACACCATAAACCGTGGCACTATCGGTTTTCTGCAAAATATTATCTGCGTGTATAACCGCTTGGCCAATATCGCCCCCTTGCCTTAACCATAAGCCCCCGGCAGAAATGGCAAGAAAGTTTTTTTGCCCCTTAAAGTTTATAGCCTCAAGCTGTTGAAAGCGACTAAGGGTTGATGCTGCGATTGGATTCAATGAGGTGATTTTGAAGATGCCCAATAAAAACGCAATTAAAATAACCGGAACCAGAAATTGCCATGCCGATATTCCCGCCGCGCGGGTTACGGCAAGCTCACTTGAGCGCGAAAGTTTCCAAAAAGAAGCCATGCCTGCAAACAGTACCGAAAATGGAAAAAGAAGTTGACCCATATGGGGCAGTTTCAATAAGGCCATTTCAACAACCAATCCGCTTTCTATATTAGGTTTTGACGCGGCCCTGCGCAACAGCTCCATTATTTCTAGAATAAACACCAAGGAAAGTAGTCCGGCAAAAAAGGCCAGAAAAGCAAAAAGAAAATTCTTGCCGATATAAAGCGAAAGGGTATTTGATATTTTCAATTTTTTACCCCTGCGCACTATTAGCGGCTATGTGCCGATTGTTTTTTGATTTGATGATATCTGCGGACAATACAATCATTCCAATTATCATCGGGGCAAAGGTGACTATATATATAAATGGTGTAAATGAACTTTGTTTTCCCGCAAAACTAATCGATGTTAGTATTGCTGATTGGTATATGCCAGCCATCGCTACCGCCAACAAAACCCGCTTGCTTCCGCCCCTGCGGGTAAAATTACCACTCATTAAAGATGCTAGTGCTATAAAAGAAAATCCCATTGCGGCCCACGGAATAATTATTCTGCGGTGAATTTCAGCTGTAAATTTACCACCACCTCTGATGCTTTTCGCGTCCACATCAAAAAGTTCACTCATCGTAAGTTCGCGTGGTTCGCGAAAGCGTGCAGCATCAGCATTGCTTGCGCGGTCCATATCAAAAAGATAACGATCAAAATGTAACATAGAAAGTTGATTGGTATTTTTATCAAATGATTGCCGGCTGCCATTTAGCATTATAACTCTTGCGCCATCTTCGGTTTTTACCATGGCACCGCTTTCTGCCATCAGGGTGTATTCTTCACCCTTGACCCTGCCATCGTGCGCCAAAATCCCCAGTAACTGACCATCTGGTGATCTATCCCGTACATAAACGGTAATTCCTTTTGCCACCTCGTTGAATGCACCTTCGCGCAAAAGAATATTTGAAAAATTATAGCGTATGTCCCACTGCATTTCGCGAAATTTATTGTAAGAAGCTGGGACAAGAAAAATGGATAAGACGTAACCAATTGCCACAATAAAAAGCGCCATCGTAATTGCTGGTTTTGCAAGCGCAAGCGAACTCATACCGGCTGCGCGCATTATTACCATCTCACGATCCATAATTAACTTGTGATAGAAAAAAACCGTTACGATAAATACTGCGATTGGTAGAATTATATTTAAGAAGTTAGGCATCATTAATCCCGTCAAAGCAACGAACGAAGTCACGCTTAATCCGCGGTTAACAATCATCTCAATGAACCTTAGGGATTGGCTAAGCCAAACAATGCAGGTAACCGCCACGGTAACCATAATCAGCCCTACGGCAATTTGCAGGAACACATAGCTTGAAATTCGATTTATCATCATGTTTCCTGAGGTGATTTCACAACGCCTAGCTTGTTGCACTTGTAGGTTCCGGCCTGCCAATTATGGCGAGCAAAAATTTTATGGGTGCTTACTGCCCCCAATGGCAGAATTGCAATAATACATCTAAACAAATTGCTGGATTCGGGTGCAAAAATCAAGGAAATCAAGGAATTGTGGGCTTATCGCTGGTCTTTTGGCAATACTTTGCCCGGGTTTAGGGTGGCATTGCCATCTAGGGACTTTTTCAATGCCCGCATTAGCGCAATCTCGGTTGTTGATTTTAAGCGCGCCATATCGCCCGTCTTGAGCATCCCAATGCCGTGTTCGGCAGAGAAACTACCCCCCATCTCAACCACAAGGGCATGAACCAAGGTATTAATCCGTCCCCATTGAGATAAATATTCTTTTTTGTCGGCATCAATTGGTTGGGTCAGGTTAAAGTGAATATTTCCATCACCCATATGCCCAAATGGAACTGGACGAATACCAGGCAATTCGTTTTTTACCAGTTCGTTTGCACGTAAAATGAATTCAGGGACCTTTGATATGGGTACTGATATGTCATGTTTTATTGATCCGCCCTCTTTTTTTTGTGCCTCAGGTATTGCTTCGCGTAAACGCCACAGGTCACTGCGTTGCTTTTCATTTTGAGAAATAACGATATCGCGGGCTATATTTTTTTCCAGTGCCGACGTTAGTGCTTTTTCCATATCTTCGGAAATCTTTGCGTCAGGGTCGGCGCTGGTTGCTTCTAGCAAAACATAAACATTATGATTTTCGTTAAATGGATTGAGGCAATTTCCATTATGTTTTGTCGAAAGCTCTATTGCAAAGCTATCCATAACTTCGCATGCGCTAAGGCGCTCACCTATGATATTTCTGGTATGAAGGAAAAGCTCAAGAGCATTTTCATATGATGTGCATCCACAAAGTGCAGTTGCTGTTGATCTTGGTGTGGGAAATAGTTTTAGTACTGCACGGGTAATAACCCCAAGCGTTCCTTCCGAACCAATAAAAAGCTGCTTAAGGTCATATCCACTGTTATCCTTGCGCAGATTTTTTAGATTGCTAAGAATGCGCCCATCGGCCAGAACAACCTCAAGCCCCAACACCAAATCACGTGCGTTGCCATAACGCAAAACATGAACACCACCAGCATTGGTCGCTAAATTACCACCAATTTGGCAGCTACCTTCGGCCCCAAGGCTTAAGGGGAAATACGCATTAGCATCGGATGCTGCTTTTTGAACGTTAGCT
>JAOUJU010000020.1 GCA_029883045.1 Rhodospirillaceae bacterium | reverse complement strand
TCTCCAGCTAATCATCTTGCGATTGCTATAAAGGTTCTCGAGGTGTTGTGGCGTCAATCACGGGGAGAATCCACTGACGACGATGTTGAAGACATGGTTTCCCATAGCAGTGACGCAGGTTCGGAAATTTCTGCACAAATGCTTGATTCACTTCGTCAAGCAGGCGTGGTTGTTATGAGCGATGATGAAAAATGGATTTTAAGCCGCGATCTTTCATCGCTTACGCTTGCTCAACTGGCATATATGCTTGGCCTTGCACCCAACGCAGATGATATTCAGGCGGGTGGCGACGCGTGGAGCGAACGCCTTAAATCGGCACTGGATCGTTCAACCGACGGATGGAACCGTGGTGTGGCAAGTTTGTGGAAAAACAACTAGGGTGCGGATGCATTTTTTCTGATATTTGTTTCGTCAATTAGGTCTTCGGATATTTTTTTGTTTCTAGGGTTGTATGGGTTTGCACGAACCCAGGTGCGAATGAAATCGATAAATGTTTGATCAGGTTTTTCTGGAAGAATTACTTTCAAGGTTATGTATTGATCGCCAATTGCGCCATTGGCGGTGTTAATGCCGCGCCCCTTTAGGCGTAGACGGGTACCGCTGTTGGAATCTTTGGGAACATTAAGAGAGACAATCCCATGAATGGTCTGGGCTTCAATTTTGGCACCAAACAACGCTTCATCAATACTGACAGAAAGTTCGGTAAATACATCTAACCCCACGCGGGTAAAAATCCGGTCAGATGTTATTTGTATTTCTACCATGGCATCGCCGTTTATTCCGCCGCCTGTTCCTGCCATGCCCTGACCCTTGAGGCGAAGAACCTGCCCATCTTCTGTTCCGGGGGGTATTTTTACCTTCAATGATTTATTGGTTGCCATGCGAACGGTTTTGCTAATGCCAAGCGCCGCTTCGGTAAATGGAACTTTTAGGGTGTAATTTACATTTGCCCCTTTGGCCTTTATCGAACTTTTATTTTGTCTGTCTTTGAAAAAATTCTCAAATCTGCTTTTTTGGCTTTTACCAGCAGCGCGCGATTGTTCAGAACCTGTTGCAAAACCATAATGCCTTGTTTTTTTATTGCCATTTACGTCTATATCGCCTGAATCAAACTTTTTGCGTTTTTCAGGGTTTGAAAGAATCGCATAGGCGCTAGAAATTTTTTTGAAGCGATCCTCCGCTGCGACATCACCGGGTTTTGAATCTGGGTGATTTTCACGGGCAAGACGGCGATATTGATTTTTTATAGATTGTTCGCTTGCGTTTTTTGAGACGCCTAGAATGCTATAGGGGTCATGCATTTATATTGCCGCTTTCAAAAAATAAAATTTATTATTTATACTCTTGGTTCACGCACAACTTCCCATGAACCGTCATCTTTGCGACACGCGGTTCCGGTTGCCGTGCTCTCGCCGTCATCGGAAAATACGGTTGTTTCAAAATCTCGGCAGTCCTCGCCAGTTTTTGCTTGCTCGTACGTTTCTCCGGCTTTGGCAGTTCCGGAATTACCACTTTCAGGGTTTGACCATCCTGAATTTCTATCGGGATCGCCGTTTTCAAGCGTATCGTTAAGGGTGGCCTCGGCCATCTGACGGTCACGCTCGGTCAGGCGTCGCGCGATTTCATCACCTAATATTGCGCCTAGACCAGCACCAAGGGCTACTGTCGCTGCTCTGCCGCTACCGCCACCCATCTTTGAACCTAGTATTCCACCCAATACACCACCGATAATTGTTCCCGCCTTGCGAGACCCACTTTCATTGCCGGCACACGCACCAAGCAACGATGCGCCAAGCAATACAATGATGATTTTTTTAAACACTGAATTGCCAAATTTATTATTCATTGTGGTTTCCTGCTTCGGTAATTTTTTTACTGGTGTGGTTTGATAGTTAATCCATGGAATAAATGCCAAAATATGGCGATCAAAACCCCCGAATACCATGGCAATCGAGGCATCTTTAGTAAAGATTACCCTTAAATCCTTACTAAAAATTAACAATAATAGACAGAATTAAAGCTGCCCTTTTGTTTCAATTGGTTAAAGGGCTAAGATGGGTATAATCGGGCAATTCTCGGGTTGCAGTAGGCGGGCCAAAAACACATAAATATTCGAAAGTACAACAAATACATGAGCGCCATTTCCACTAAAGATGACCCCATAAAGCTGTTTGAACAATGGCTAGCTGAGGCCGAAAAAAACGAACCCAATGACCCCACCGCCATGACCCTAGCAACGGTAGGGGCCGATGGCATGCCTGACGCGCGGATGGTTCTGCTAAAAGGCGTAGATGAAAAAGGTTTCGTGTTTTACACGAATCTTGGATCTGACAAGGCGTCCGATTTACGGCAAAACCCTGTTGCCGCACTGGTGTTCCACTGGAAAAGTTTGCGCAAACAAGTTCGCATAAACGGTGCGGTTGAAATGGTAAGCGATGCCGAGGCCGACGAATACTTTGCATCCCGTCCTCGCGATTCACGCATTGGGGCGTGGGCATCAAAACAATCACAACCGTTAGAAGGGATGTTTGAACTGGAAGCAAGGGTGGCAAAATTTGCCATCAAATTCCCCGTTGGCGATATTCCGCGGCCTGAATTTTGGTCAGGGTTTCGCATAATTCCGCAAAAAATAGAATTTTGGGCAGATCGCCCATTCCGCCTGCACGAACGTGTAGTATTTGAAAAAATTAATAACAATTGGGCAACTAAGCGTATTTACCCGTGAGAAATAAATAAAATGCACGATCACGTAAATTATAACGAAGACATGTCATCCAGCAAGGAAGACAACAAAAAACTTATGCGTCTGGCAACGTATATTGCGGTTGGGGTTGCGGGATCGCTTGTGTCTATAAAATTGGTTGCCTGGATAACGACAGATTCGATAAGCCTGCTCTCTACTATGATTGATTCACTGCTAGATGTTGCAGCATCAACGGTTAATCTTTTTGCTATACGCCATGCCCTGCAACCCGCTGACGAGGAACATCGTTTTGGTCATGGCAAGGCAGAGGCATTGGCAGGGCTTGCCCAGTCAGCATTCATTTCTGGATCGGCAATGTTTCTGGTGATTGAGGCGTTTGATCGTATATTTCACCCCCGCACCATAGACAGCTTTATGATGGGTTATACGGTGATGGCTATTTCCATTGTCGCAACATTGGGTCTGGTTATTTTTCAGCGCTACGTTGCTAAAAAAACCGGTTCTTTGGCAATAGCTGCCGATTCAACCCATTATAAAATGGATATATTGGTAAATATTAGCGTTATATTGTCGTTGTTTTTGGTTAGTAGATTTAATTGGGGAATAGTTGATCCGTTATTTGCGATCGGTATTGCTGTGTATATTCTTCATGGCGCTTATGAGATAGGGATCGAAGCATATCACGTTTTAATGGACCGTGAATTACCAGATGAAGATCGTTTAAAAATTCGTGACATTGCCGTATCACATAAAGATGTTTTAGATATTCACGATTTACGCACCCGTTCATCGGGCAGCGATGTGTTTATTCAACTGCACCTAGAAATGGACCCCAACATTACCCTCGTTCGTGCTCACGATATTGCCGAAGAGGTAATGCACATGATTGAAAAAGAATTTCCCCACGCCGAAGTTCTCACCCATCAGGATCCACACGGCGCGGACGAACAGGTTGCGTTTGAAAACTAACTTATAACAATAATAAATTTCTTAAAATGAACAGGTTACAGATAGCAGCCTGTCGCGTTAAGATGGCCCCCATGATAACCGAAGATCAGTCAGAAACTATTTCATTTCTTTCCAGCGCAGCAGCATTTAGCGATGGCAGCAAAAGTATTGCCCGCAGGGAAACCCACATATCCGAGATTTTTATTGGCGATACGCGCGTTTACAAATTAAAACGCGCAGTTAAGTTGCCTTACCTTGATTTTTCCACACGTCAGTTGCGCCGCAAATTCTGCAAGGCCGAAATAGCAATTAACAAACGCACCGCGCCAGGTATTTATATTGGTGTAAAATCAATTACCCGCGAAAACGACGGCAATCTTATGCTTGGCGGAAAAGGTCAAGTGGTTGATTGGGTGGTTGTAATGAACCGCTTTGATGAAGGCATGTTGTTTGACCGTTTGGCCCAAGGTGAAAAGATAGATCGTTTTTTGATGGAGCGTCTAGCCGATAATATTGCCACCTTTCATGCTAGCGCTGAGGCCAGAACCGATGGTGGTGGGCGAACCGGCATTGCCTTAATCATTGAAGGGAACGCAAAGTCATTTAGCGAAAACGCTGGTGATGTGCTGGATAAAAATAAAATTAGCCAACTTATTGAAAAATCACTATTGGCGCTTGATGACATTTCATCTTTGCTTAAAAGCCGTCGTAACGGTGGATGTGTGCGTTTTTGCCATGGCGATATGCACCTTGGTAATATTGTGCTGCTGGACGGCAATCCAACACTTTTTGATGCAATAGAATTCAACGAAAGTCTAAATATTATTGATGTGCTTTATGACCTTTCATTCCTTTTGATGGATTTGGAACATATCGGTAGGGGTGATTTGGCCAATGTAACAATGAACCGCTATATGGATATTACCGGGTCTTCTTGGGGGTTAGTTACGTTTCCGCTTTTTCTTTCTGTGCGCGCGGCTATACGTTCCCATGTTGCAATAACTCTTGCCAGTAGCGCATCAGATATTTCAGCGGTAGAACCGCTTAAACAAAGTGCTGATGAATATTTGCAAATGGCGCTTGATTATCTTTCGCCACCACCGGCGCGACTGATTGCGGTTGGCGGTCTTTCTGGCAGCGGTAAATCACGCGCCGCAAGATCAATCGCCCCACACATAGGGGCAAGGCCGGGCGCGCGGTTAATTAGAAGCGACGTTATTAGAAAACGTATTGCAGGCGTACACCCGTTAGATCGTCTGGACGAAAGCGGTTATACCCCGGAAATGACAGAAAAAACCTATAAAGCAGTATACGAAGAAGCATACGCGGTTTTGCTTAGTGGACATTCGGTGATTGCCGATTGTGTTTTTGCCAAACCTGAACAGCGCGCGGCCATAGAAGCAGTCGCCAAGGATGCGGGCACCACATTTGAAGGGTTGTGGCTGAAAGCAGACCCCGACGTAATGCAGGCCCGGGTCACAAAACGGATCAATAATGCATCAGACGCAGATGCCAGCGTAGTAAGGCAGCAGTTAAATTATGATACGGGCGAGATTGGCTGGAACCTTGTTAATAGCTCGGGCTCGCGCGAGCAAACAGACAGCGAATGCAATAAAATACTCGGTTTGTAGGCACCTTATGCATTCATCGCTGGAAAGAAGGAACGTTTTGCCCTAACTTTGTCAGCATGGAAAAAGATAAAAAAACAGTAATAATAACCGGCGCTTCTCGTGGCATTGGGCACGCTACGGCAATGCTTTTTATGGAGCGGGGGTGGAATATTATAACCTGTTCGCGCGAAGACGTTCCCGATGAATGTAAGCGTGATCCAAACTGGACCACCCACATTCCAACCGATCTTTCCAAACCTGCAAGCATAAACAATTTTATCACTGAGGCAGTTAAGGCTTTGAACGGGGCACCGCTTCATGCATTGGTCAACAACGCTGGTCTCTCGCCCAAAACCCCATACAAAGAACGCCTTGGCTGTCTTAATGGTGATATAGACGCGTGGCACGAAGTATTTGAAATAAACTTTTTTGCCGCCCTTAGGCTTTCACGTGGGTTTGCCAGTGAACTGCACAAGGGAAAGGGTGCTATTGTTAATATTACTTCAATTGCTGGACATTCAATTCATCCATTTGCTGGGTCAGCTTATTCAATTTCCAAAGCAGCGCTTAGCGCCCTTACCCGTGAAATGGCAAATGAATTTGCCGCCCTTGACGTTCGGGTAAATGCGGTTGCCCCGGGCGAAATTGAAACATCTATGATACAGCCAGAATACGAAGCGCTAATTCCACGCATTCCCCTAGAACGAATGGGTAGCCCGCGCGATGTGGCAACAACGGTTCATTACCTTTGTTCGGAAGATTCAAATTATGTAACCGGAACAGAAATATGGGTCACTGGGGGCCAGCATATGTTTTAAGTGATTTTCTTAAAAGAAGGGTCCTCGATTCCCTTAAACCCTTTAGAAAATTAGCCATTACCCTTAATCCACAGGTATTGGGTGGTTATCCACATGCCCGGGCCAAGTTGTTCACAAATATGCTATTTTATGGCCAAAAATTCATAAAAATACACAATATATGGTGTTCAGGTGCTATTTACCGCTAATATATAGCAGGTATATTATCACCAAGCAGAAACACAATTCCTGTCCATAAACGGGCAGGGTTTTCCAAAGGGGCGCCACCTTAAACCGGTGGTCAAACAGGCATGGTAAATAAAGAAACCGAAAATTCGCAATCAAATAATCAGATCGATGATGTATCGGGGCTAATCGAGGCTGAAGCGGGGCTAGAAAATGCCAACGCAAGCGCATTGATAAGCACAGATTTTGATGATTGGAAAAAACCATTTTTCTTGCGTTTTCGTGTTGCCAGCATTTTTGGGGCGACCTTAACCACCGTGTGGATGGGTGCGGCGGCGTGGTATATTAGCACCCAGCTTGGCTGGGGGTTGTTGTTTGAACTTTTGCCGCATGAACTTGGCGGTATGGCAGCTGGCGTTATAACGCCACCCGCATTATTGTGGATGGTGATAGCATTTTATGAACGCGGCCATGCCTTGCGCAGCGAAACAGAGCATTTGCGCTGGCAAATAAGACAGCTGACATTCCCTTCTGATCGGGCACAAACCCGTTTTCATGAAATAAGCAAATCATTGTCACGCCAGGCGCGCGAATTAAGCAAAGCATCAGACGAAGCCATAACCCGGGCAGAAATTATTAATGATCAAATCCGTACCCGCGCACTTGAGCTTTCGCAAGTATCGGAAGATGCTGATCTTCGTTCACAAGCGGTAGCCGAGGCTCTTTCGCGTCAGACAGAACAATTACGCGTTGTTTCGGAAAAAGCCGAAAGCAGGGCACGTGATGTTGGTGATATTTTGCATCGCCGGGCGTATGAGGTCGCGACCACAACTGACCGGGCATCAACTAGGGCTGAAAAGCTTGGGGATATTCTTAAATTACGCGCAAGTGAACTAAACGAGGTAGCCGAGGAAACATCAACCAAGGCACGTGACATCGCCGAGGAATTTCATTTTCGTACCAAAGAATTGGCTGAAATATCAGAACAAACAGCTGTGCGCAGCGAAGGTGTTGGCGAGGAACTGTTAAACCGTATAAGTGCAATAACTAGCACAACAGAAGAATCTGCCACCCGTATTGAAGCCGCATCTGAGGTTCTAAGGGGTGCTAGCGTTGATATGTCGCACAGGTCTGACAGGCTTAATTCGCAAACGGAAATGGTGCGCGAAACCCTGAAACGCCAAGCAGACGAACTAGAACGCATAGCACATGAAACCGCAGGCACAACTGCTGAGGTTGAGGGAAGCCTTGGTCGTCAAGCAAGCGCGCTCAACGATACATCGTCACATGTTTCTGCCCGGGTGCAGGAAATATCAAACGTGTTGGCTGAAAACGCGCATGAGCTTATTGCTGCATCTGACCTTGTTTCCCTTAGGATGAAATCCGCAGGCGAAGCATTTGAGCGAGAATCTATAAATCTTGTTGAGCATACCGATGATGCCGCTGAAAGAGCCAGCAATGTGCGCGAGCTATTGAGAAAAACCTCAATGGATCTATCGGCAATTTCCGCCAGTGCGTTAAATCAGGTTGAAGCCGTAGGCGCCGCATTGCGCGCACGGGGCGAGGAGGTAGACAGCGTTAGCGATGTTTCTGAAGCCCGTATAAGCGAAATAGCAGAAGTATTACGTGAACAGGCCAGCGCCCTTTCCGGTATTACCATACAAAGCGTTGATCACCTGAATTCCCTATCAAAGAGACTCTCAGAAAATGTTCTTGAGGTTGAGGGCGCGAACGAACGTTCAACAAATTCCATAAAAGATGTGGCAAAAATATTGGACGAAAGCTCCACCCGATTAGTGGTTGCGTCCGACACGGGCGTGGCGAGTATTACTGCAGCAACAAGGTCCCTAGGCGAAGGATTTGAACAAGTTAATCTTTCATCAGAACGAACGGGTAGAATTTCCGAAGCGTTCCGTCGTCATCTTGTTGATATAAAGGGCGTCTCCGAAGACGTGGTTGGGCGCATAAGCGATCTTGGCGAAAATGTGAAAGATCGTGCCCATGCCCTAGAATCTGTTGCCGAGCACGTAGAAGATCGGTTGAACAAGGCAGGACAAGGTCTGCAGGAGCGAACCGAACACATGATTTTTGTTTCCGCCAGAACCGGAAAGCTTATTGCGGCGGCGGCGGAAAACCTTGAAGGCAAGGCCCACACCCTTGAAGAAACATCCGATAGAGCCGAGGTCCGCCTGCATGCGCTGGCAGAACAAATGCGTCAGAATCTAAACGAACTGATGTCATCGGCCGATGATTCTGCCGAACGGTTAAGCCAGGCCGGATCTGTTATTGGAAAACATACTGAAACCGTTACCGAGGCAACCAAAATTGCGGTTAGCGGTGTTGATACTGCAACTGCAGCCTTGCTTGATCGTTCACGCGAGGTTGGCTCTGCATCCGAACGGGCGGCCAGGCTTATTGCGCTTGTTTCTGAAGCAATGCAACGCCAATCAAGCGATTTAGAGGATACATCGCTACGTGCCTCAGAACGTATAAATGTAATGAGTGAAAATCTTAAACAACAATCAGTTGATTTGGATGATATTGGAATTCGTGCAACCAGAAGAATTGTCGAGACTAGCGAAAATCTGAAGGCAAGCGGTATAGATATAAACGAAGGAACAGAAAGCGCTGTTCAAAGAATGCGTGAAGCGTCAGGGTTATTAAAAAATATTGAGCATCAAGTAAGCATAAGTACTGAAAACTTAGCGCGCAAAATTACTGAAAATTCAGATAATGTAACAAAAGAAATTGAGCATATATCTGAGACAGCAATTCGTAGCCTTGAAAGTGTTGGTAGTAATTTAGATGAGCGTGCCAATGCTGCCGTGCAATCAACCGGAATTGCTGCAGGGCGACTTGAGGGTATTTCTGAAACATTCAATCGCCATATGTCCAACCTTGATGGCTCTATTATGCAGGCGAGCTCAAAATTAGAAGGTTTGGGCGATATGTTGAATAGACGGACAGAAGACCTAACCAACACCTACACCCAGGCAACTGATCATATGCGTTCATTCTCAGAAGATATGCATAACCAGGCCAGCACCATGATGCTTACATCCGATGAGGCTGTTGAAAAAATGGGTAGTGTAAGCGAGAAGCTAAACGAAGGGGCATTCAAGGTAAGCCAAACCGTTGATAAAGCATCCAAACTTATTACGCTTGTTACCAGTGCGCTTCATCATAACAGCACACAGGTCGGATCCGCGACTGAGCGCGCCGCAGGAGAGGTCGAACGTGTAAGCGATATGTTAAAACGCAATGTCGAGGACATAAACAGCGTTTCAGACAATACCATTCGCAACCTTGGAACGGCGGGTGAAAATCTGCGCAAACAGCTTTCCGATATATCTTCCGCCTCAAGCAATGCCACAACAAAAATAGAAGGTGTGGCTGATATATTGTCGACTAGAGGTAAAGACGCAATATCAGTTTCCGAAGATGCCTTGTCGCGCCTTAGCCAAATTGGAGAAAGCCTTGGCCAACGGCGTGAGCAAATTGAAATCATCACCGAAGACAGCTTGGAACACCTCAATCGTTTCTCATCGTTGTTGCAGAGCAACGTCAATGAAGCATCCGAAAGAACAGAGAGATTTACCTCAAACCTGACTAGTGCAAACGAACTTGTTACCGGTAGGCTGGTTGAGCTTAACCGTCTTTATGGACGCGCAGAAAAAGGCATTAACCTGCTTGGTGATGCGCTTGATCGTCAGGGCAGAAATGTTGGTACGATTTCCGAAAACGCAGTGGCCAAAGTCGTTGCGTGGGATTCAACTATGCGCGAAAGAGTGGCAGAACTTACACGCGTTTCAGAGGTGGTCTCCAAACAATTGGGTGACGTTGGTGGTTCCATTGAACGCGGATCAAAAGCCATGCGTACCGCCGCAAATGAAGCGCTGGTATTGGCAGATTCACTTGATACAAAACTAGGCAAGGCCAAAACAGAAGAATTCATGCAACGCGCTGCCTTTATTTCTGAGAAACTTCAATCGGTTGCGGTTGATCTGGCGCGTATATCAGAGGTTCCAATTTCAGAAGATGACTGGCGCCGCTTTAACAAGGGTGAAAAGGGTATATTTGTTCGCAAAATGCTTGGCTTTAAGGAAAAGAATACATTTGCTGCAATTAAATCAATTTATCAAGACGATGGCCAATTCCGCGAATACGTAAGCCGCTATGTTAGCGAATTTGACAACATGATTGAAAAAGCCCGCGAACGTGACCATGATGGCGTTCTGGAAGCGACATTCCTATCGTCTGATGTGGGTAAATTGTATATGGTTCTTGCCCGGGCATTAGGCAGGGATATTTAAGATTTGTTTTAGGGGGAGGGTCTCTTTTTAAGGGGCCCCGCTTTGGGGCGGTGGCAGGTTTTCTGTTTACCGCCCCTTTTTTATTTCTTGTTTAATGGTTGAAATAACCAATTCCGTCATTTGTTCTGTTTCGCCCAGTGGTGCCAACATATATACAAACCTATCATTTATTTCGTAAGGTCCAGCAAGCCCCGAAGATAGTTTTTTATCGAATTCCAAGTTTGGGTTTATCCCTATTTCATTTGGAATATCGCGCCTACCGTGATGACCATCGGAAATCATTATTGGCAATACAAATATGTGTTTAGCTGGCGATATTTTTTCCCAATCACTAATTCTTGGTGGTTCTTCAAGGTATGCGGTCTTTATATTAAGGCTTGGATCAATGTCACTAATGGCTTTTGCAGTGACGCTTGTTTGTTCAAATGATGCCCTGCTTTGCATTGACCCATGACCAACAAGTATTGCCGCAGCATCATTCGGCAAAATGTTCATTTTTTTCATAGCTTCACATAACATTCGCGATGCGAATATGGGAAGATCTTCATTTGTGCCAAGCGGGTCAGTAAGGTGAATTCGCTGCCTTCCGCGAGAACCTATTCGTTCTGTTGTAGGCCCGGTAAGGTCAAGTGCGCGCGGGAGCTTGGTGTTTGCGATATAACCTTTGCAGGCCATAACCGGAACTATATAGACCTCTGTCTCTGTTATATTTTTTACAACATCATTAATTTTTGGGCTTTGCTCAAGAAAGCCACAAGCCACTGTTGAAAAAATATTCATCTGTGAAAGTTTTTTTTGCAATCTAACGGTAGGTGTGTCCATTTCGTTTGACGCAGGCGAACCGTGCGCCGCCAAAACAACAGCAATTTTAGAAATATCATTATTGGTGGATGAATTTTTAGCCATGCTTTTATTTTTTGGTTGGCCCTTTTTTGTTGTTTTCTAATTCTTCCCTTTCCAGCAGGCAATCGCGCGCTGGAATGTGCCATGATATTGAATGGGCTAAATCAACAACCCGGCCAATTATAAGCAGAGATGGGGCTTTTAGCTGTGCCCGTTCTATACATTCAGGTAATTCACTTAATTTGGTTAAGATGGTTCTTTGCTCGGGCGTTGTTCCGCGCTCAATTCCTGCTGCCGGGGTATCTGGCGGAAGGCCGGCCTTCACCAGTTCATCAACAATTTTTCTTACATTGATAAGGCCCATATAGATAACCAAGGTGGTGTCGACGTCGGCTAGGCTTTTCCAGTTAAGATCCAAATGTTCACCATCACGACAATGCCCGGTAACAAACCGTACCCCGGTGGCAAGACCTCGGTGGGTAAGTGGTATTCCACCATATGCGCCACAGCCAGCAGAGGCGGTAATGCCAGGAACTATTTCAAAATCAATTTCGTTCTGGGCCAGAAATTCGGCCTCTTCGCTGCCACGACCAAAAATAAATGGATCACCACCCTTTAGGCGCACAACCTTTTTTCCTTGCTTGGCTAAATCAACCAACAATTGGTTTATGTCTTCTTGCGCCATATGATGATCGCGCGCGGCCTTGCCAGCAAAGGTAGTTTCGGTTTTTTCCGGTACTAATTTCATTATTTCATCTGAAACCAAGCGATCATACACCACCACATCAGCTTCTTTTAACAGCCTAACTGCCTTAACCGTCATAAGCTCCACGTCACCTGGGCCAGCACCAACAATGGCGACCTTAGGGTTATTAAACGATTGGTTGGTGCTCATTTTATTATTCCTTGCTTAGTGGTTTATTGCACCTAAGAAGTGCGGCCTGTTTTGCATTTGCGTACAAATGATGTAAAGCCGTCCACCCAAGGGCAGCGTGAAGTGTTTCGCATATGGGCGTATCCGGCAACAAGATTATTCAACACAAGACCATCACGCCCATCAATACAATGACCGCGAACTGCATCGTACGAATGAACCCAGTCTTTAGGAAGATTTTCCATCAATGAATAGTGAAATTCGTGCGCAGGAATAACCTTCTTTGTGGCAATAGACCCTTCCCATGGAATATTTTTGCTAGGCGAAAGTACAATATAACCACGCCCCTGTGGCCGATCTGTCATAACTGCATTACCCGCTACCACACCAACCATTGTCGCGCTTTCGCCGTTCCACGAAATGCTTTTAGAAAGATACATCATCCCCCCACATTCAGCATATGCCGGAAGGCCCGAAGTAATGGCAGAATTAATTGATTTAAGCATGTCAGTATTAGCGCCAAGCTCTTTTAAGCGCGTTTCTGGAAAGCCGCCACCAATAATAAGCCCATCACATGGTGGTAATGTTTTATCTGTTTCTGGATTAAAAAACACAATCTTGGCCCCGGCATTTTCCAATGCTTCAAGGTCATCAGGGTAATAAAATCCAAATGCCGCGCCACGGGCTATGGCTATGGTAATGTCGGGGTTGCTATGAATTACAGTGTTTGTGTTGTGCGCAAGCGGGGGTGTGGATGCAGCAATTTTCATAACTTTATCAAGATCAACTTCGTCAGCGATAGTTTTGGCAATCAAATCTATATGGCTTTTGGCTTTATCAATTTCGTTGCTTGGGGTTAGGCCTAGATGGCGTTCTTTTAATGATATTTCCTGATTGCGCTGAACTGCGCCAATGACCGGAATATCTGTATAGCGTTCAATAACGTCGCGTAATTTACCTTCGTGACGGGGGCCGCCTACAAAATTTAGTATTACTCCGCCAATTTTTATATCTTTATCAAATTGCTGCATTCCTAAAAGCAATGGCGCCACACCGCGCGTCATGCCGCGGGAATCAATCACTAATATCACCGGCGCTTCTAATTCTTTTGCTAGGTGGGCGTTAGAATCAATTCCTTCTACGTCCATGCCATCGTGTAGGCCTTTGTTGCCTTCAATAATGGCGATATCACCAGCAGATGATTTTTCTGCAAATAAAGATTTTATTTCATCTATTTCTTGGGTGTGAAAATCAAGATTATAACATGGGTGCCCTGCGGCACTG
>JAOUJU010000230.1 GCA_029883045.1 Rhodospirillaceae bacterium | reverse complement strand
TAGCGCCTTGATGTTGAGCGAGTGGCCCGAACTTTCAAACCTTGCCGATAAAGAGGCCGAAACGGAAATTGATTGGGTGGTAAGGCTTGTAACATCGGTTCGTGCGCTTCGCGCCGAAATGAATGTGCCACCGAAAGCTATGCTTAGCCTTTATTTTAAAGACGCTTCAACTGATACAATTTCCCGGCTTGAAAATAACCGCGACCTTATCCACCGCATGGCCCGCATAGAAAAAAGCGGGGCCATGGAGGGTGAGGTTGAAAAGGGTTCGGTTTCGGCAGTTATTGACGAGGCAACAATTATTCTACCCCTAGCCGGCGCCATTGATGTTGCGGCAGAACGGGCCCGGCTTGAAAAAGAAATTGGCAAACTTGACGCCGAGGCGGCCAAGTTCGAACAACGCCTTTCCAACAAAGGCTTTACCGACAAGGCACCAAAAAAAGTAGTAGACGAACTGCAGGTTAAGCTGGCTGAAACAAAAGCCGAAAGCGAAAAGCTGGGCGAGGCGCTGGAGCGGCTGGCTGGTTTGTAAGTTTGGCGTAAATAATAATCCATCTTACTTGAAATTTAAAGTTGTGTTATTATGTGCACATCAGTCAACCCGTCACTTTTTATAGAAAGCTAACAAATGTTCATTCGTACCTCAGCTAAAGCGGTTGCCATTACGCTGGCATTATCATTTTCAATTTCGGCAGTTTCAGCTTCGGCATTTGCCGACGAAAAAGGTTACTATGTTGGTGTGGGCGTGGGCGCAGCAAGCCCGACCGATAAAAATATCAGCGGTGTAAATTCCGGAAAAATAAATTTCGACAACTCGTTAATGGGCTCAGTCAGTTTGGGTTATAATTACGCCAGTCCATGGCGTGGCGAGGTTGAGCTGTCGCGTCGCGGTGGTAATGTTGATACTGTTTCTGGCGTTGCTGGTTCTGGCGAAGTTTTGGCAACTGGCATAATGGCAAATGCGCTGTATGATTTTAATTCTATCGGTTCAATCAAACCTTATGTTGGCGCTGGTTTGGGTTTTGCCAAAATTAATCTCAATAGCGTTAAACCATTTGGTGCGGTAAGTTATAACGATAGCGACAACGCTTTGGCTTATCAGGGTATTGTTGGCGCAAGCTACAAAATAAAAGACAATTTGGATTTCTTCACTGACTACAGGTATTTGGGCACGCAAGGCATTGATGTGACATCATCTGCGGGTAATGCGGGAAGTTTTAATTATAGGTCACATGCAATTATGGTTGGTTTGCGTTTTGCGTTTGGCGAAACCAAATCTGCACCACGGGAAGCTACTGAAAGCAAAATTTCCGCTACTTATGATTTGCCGCTTACTTATCTGGTATTTTTTGATTGGGACAAGTCCGACATAACACCAGAAGCTGGCGCAATTATAAAAACAGCAGCAGCAAACGCTGGTGAAATGGGTGTTGTGCGTTTGGTTTTGACTGGTCACGCCGATACGTCTGGTCCAAAAAACTATAACTTGGCTTTATCAAAAAAACGTGCCGATGCGGTAAGTTCTTCTTTTTTAAACATGGGCTTTAAGCAAGGTGAAATTTCCGTGTTAGCTAAAGGCGAAGAAGACCCATTGATTGCAACCGGTGATGGGGTGCGTGAACCGCAAAACCGTCGTGTTGAAATTGTTATAATTCCGTAAGATAGACACATTAATAACGGGATGGGCCCGCAAAATCTTCGAGGAATGTTCGCCGAGTTGAGCTAATCGGAGTTTGGGTTTGATTGCTGGCGTGCGTCTTATGCAGGAACTTGTTTTTTTGGCGATTGCAATTTAACGCACCGCAGCCACCCATTGCATCACCGGGGTCTTAAAATATCGTCCCCCAACCAGCCAATCCGTTTTTGCCCACCTTGAGGTGATATTGCTGCACGGGATTTTTTTGCGATCCTTTGGATGCGCCCAACTCACGCGAGGTCTTGGTTTTCCGCGGCTCGTTGATGGGCACCCCGGTTGGGTCCAAGGCAAACAGACGTTTCGTAAACCGGGCTTGGTCCCACTGGGCTGACGGCCACGGGAATCCGGTGAAGTGATAGCTGCCCTTATGGCACGCGGCTAAGGTCCAGAAAAAGCCCTTCGACGACAGTTCGGCGCCTTGATTGGGGGATCCGAATGCACCGAATGCGTCCAGGTCAGCCACCAAGGCGTTCATGTCCGGCTCGCTCAAGTCCGCCCCCGCCGCCTGACCACGCCAAGGGTCCAGCAGGCCGCCAAGCGAATCAACGTGAAAATCCCTCAGATCCATGGGCAGCAGCACCCGTGTGTGCAGCCTCATGGGCGCAGAGGTCAGTTCGTATATGCGCACCTGCTCGGTATAAATGGCGTTGTAAATTATGCGGTAGCGGTCCGGCGCACCCGACCCACAAGCGTTGCGAAAATCACCGCCCTCAATGTAGGAAAACCACTGGAACTTATTCGTAATGGGATTGTCCGCGCCGCCCGGCTGCGCTGCACACCCGGCCAGCAGGCCCAGCGCCAGCACCCCCGTCAGTTTCGCTTTAGATTTAGTCCATATGTTCAACAATTTCGAAGTCATGACTCATCTCCGCCGTTTTGCCCAACATTAACATAAAAGGGCGCCCATGCTTTGGCTGGCACCCTTTTTATTTTATGTACGCTTTAGCAATTTAACGTACTTGTTCTAGAGCTTTGGTTGTTGTTGATGCTGTTTCTGTGCAAGCCGTAATATTTTTTGGTAAAAGGGGTTTTACCGAAGCTATAAATTTTCCGTAAGAGGCGGCATCAATTTCGTCAAGCTTATCAAACTTTGCTGATGTATTATCGCAAAATGACGTATCGGTGGCGCTTTTGCTAGATGCTGCATTAGCGGCACGGGTGACAAACGTATTAAGGTTTTTTTCGCCCGCTTTTCCGTACACACGTTTAAAATAAGATTTTATATGCTTGCCATACCCAACAAGGGTTGGACGAAATTTATGCACAAAATCGTTGTAGTTATCGCGCTGGCCACAGACCAAACCGCTAACCATAAGCTCGCTTTGCAGCGTACGAGATTTAATCGCTGCCATATCGGGCACATCAGCGCAAAAAGCTGACGCTTCGCCAGCATAGAGGGTTATTATTAAAACCCCTAAAGTTACCTTGATCCCACGGCGCCTAGCGGTTTTGACCGACATGCGCTTCTCCTTGATGCTGACTTTATAACGCGGCTTATAAAATGCCTTCTTGTGATTTATGGTATATCAAGACCGTTAAAAACGCCATAACCTCAATAATTTATCAAAAATAACAGCTACATAGGGGAAATTAATCCAGTTTTGTGGCCTTATTCTTTTTCACGCAGATAAAAAATCACGTCCAGCGGCGGTATGTCCTTAACCCCCGATTGGGTCAGCATGCAATGAACCTGCCCACGGTGGTGGGTGTGGTGATTAAACAGCGTCAACAAAATATGGCGCGCTGGGGAA
>JAOUJU010000229.1 GCA_029883045.1 Rhodospirillaceae bacterium | reverse complement strand
CGCCCCCTTTTTCGCCTGATGGGCAGTCGGAATGTTCTTTTGCTAGTTCGGCAAAATCACCGCCATCATCAAGTTTTGCTTTGATGTCTTCAATCAGGTTTTTGGCATCATCTTTTGAACGATCAGAACTAGAACGCATTGAACCATCATACATAAGTAAAATATGTGAACACGAAATTGAATCTGGCATTTTAATTCTCCTATTTGGCTTTGAAAAAGCTAGTATTTTTGTCGTTTATTCCCATTCGATGGTTCCCGGTGGTTTGGATGTTATGTCATAAACCACACGGTTGATGCCCGGTACTTCGTTAATTATACGGTTTGAAAGTTGGGCGAGAAATTCCATATCAAAATGATAAAAATCTGCCGTCATGCCATCGGTGCTGGTAACCGCACGCACGGCGCAAACGAAATCATATGTTCTGGCATCACCCATTACGCCAACTGTTTGCACTGGCAATAACACCGCAAAGGCTTGCCAGATAATATCGTAAAGGCCAGCATTTTTAATTTCTTCGAGATATACCGCATCGGCATTGCGCAGTATTTCCAGCTTTTCCCGGGTGACCCCACCGGGCAAACGAATGGCAAGGCCGGGGCCAGGAAATGGATGGCGGCCAACAAAGTTTTCTGGCAGACCCAGTTCGCGCCCTAAAATGCGGACTTCGTCTTTGAACAGCTCGCGCAACGGTTCCACCAATTGCATATTCATGCGTTCGGGCAGGCCGCCAACATTGTGGTGTGATTTAATGGTAACGCTGGGTCCGCCAGTAAATGAAACAGATTCAATAACGTCGGGATACAAGGTGCCTTGGGCAAGAAAATCTGCCCCGCCGATATTTTTAGCCTCTTCTTCAAATACATCAATAAATGTAGAGCCTATAATTTTGCGCTTTTTCTCTGGGTCGGAAACACCTTCGAGCCTATCAATAAATAAATCTGCGGCATCGCGGTGGACTAGTTTAATTTTGTAATTATCACGGAACATAGAAACGACTTCTTCGGCTTCGTTTTTACGCATCATTCCGGTATCTACAAACACGCAGGTTAATTGCTCGCCAATGGCTTCGTGCAGTAATACCGCCACCACCGAGCTATCAACCCCGCCGGAAAGCCCGCATATAACTTTGCCATCGCCAACCTGTTCACGGACTTTTTTAATTTCTTCGTCTTTAAACGATTGCATGGTCCAGTCGCCACTGCAGCCGCAAACACGGTGGGTGAAATTTTCAATTAATTTTGCCCCGTGCGGGGTGTGGACTACTTCGGGGTGGAATTGAAGCCCATAAAATTTCTTTTCGTCATTGGCGATTGCGGCAAAGGGCGAGCCATCAGAAATTGCTACGGCACGAAAGCCATCTGGGATGGCATCAATTTTGTCACCGTGGCTCATCCATACCTGTTCCTTGGAACCAACTTTCCAGACCCCGTGAAAAAGTTCGCAATCATCAACCACATTAACAAAAGCCCGGCCAAATTCACGGTGGTTGGATTCTTCAACCTTGCCACCCAATTGTGCGCACATGGTTTGTTCGCCATAGCAAATTCCAAGCACAGGCAAACCCATTGTAAACAGGCCATCTGGTGCGCGCGGGGTATCGGTTGCAGTAACCGATGCCGGTCCGCCTGAAAGAATCACACCCTTGGGGTTAAATTCACGGATGGTTTCAATGGTAACGCTGTTAAATGGTTGGATTTCTGAATAGATACCAGATTCCCTGACCCGGCGTGCAATAAGCTGGGTAACTTGGGAACCGAAATCAATAATCAGTATGCGTTCATGCATTTAGTCGAATCCACAAATGAATTTTTTTGAGGCCCGGAACTTAACCCAAAGACCCTGCCGCTTCCAGTGGAAATGGGAATTTTTTAAGTTAAATTAAAAAGCCAGCACAATGGTTCTAAATGCCAGACCAATAAGAACCCCAAATGTCAGAACCATGCCAATTTGACGTAATTTAGAGGTCCCCTTAAAATTAAGGCCAGGCGCATGTAATACACGCCCGACCAGCAGCGCCCCACCAAAAGCGTGTAAAACTGTAGTGCTTTCACCGTTTAATTCCAGCATTCCCATCAATATCAGAGACATGGGCACATATTCGATGAAATTGCCGTGTGCACGGATAGCTTTCAGCATATCCTTGTTTCCGCCATCACCCAGCGATACACGGTGCTTGTAGCGCATTTTAATGACATATGATGCCAGCCCCACCAACATCAACGCAAATATGGCCGCATAAATTGGCGTTATTACAATAGAGCCCATGATTTCCCCTCTAAAAATAAAACTCACCAGTTATAGATATAACCGCAGTATACTTGATGGTTGTCAAAGCGCACAGGCAGCATTATATGTGATTTCTTGGCTGTTAGCTTAACAATTTCATTAACAAAGCACATAAATTTTTAAATCGTATGCAAAATCTGGAAACCACAAAGCTAGGCAGATTACCCGCTGCGGACCTGCACCAGCAGGTCGGGCGCGATTGCATTATAACGTTATATAAAAATGCAAAACCTACACTCGCGGCCAATGCCTTGGTGTCAATTTTAGTTACCTATGTTGTTTGGTTGGAAAGTGAATCACACATTGCCATTTATTGGCTTGGGGCAAATCTAGCTATCAACGGGCTTCGTTATATTGGTACGTTGCTGTTTCCCAAACCTAGCGCAGGGTTCGATGAATATAAACGCTGGGTAAAATATTATGGCATTGGTGCTGCATTAGCCGGTGCGATTTGGGGTTTTGCTGGCTTTGCATTTATGGCTGAGCACCTTCATGTGCTCGATGCGTTTATTATTATTTCAATTATGGGCATGGTAACGGGCGCGGCATCCAGCCTTGCACCACATTTTCCAACTTTTTTGGCATTTTCATTGCCAGCAATTTCGCCATTGATAATTCAATTGTTAATCCGTGGCAGTGCCGTTGATTCAATTCTTGGCGCGTTGGGCATGCTTTTTTTTGCAATGCTTGCAATGGCCGCAAGAAACACTAATCACACACTTTGTGTGTCGCTTCAGGAAAAATATAAAAGTAGTATTCTTGCCGATGATCTAAAAGCCGAGCGTGACAAAAATGAACAAAGCAAAACCCATTTTAGAGATATTATTGAAAATGTCGGTGATTCAATTTTTATTCATGATCGTTTTGGTCAAATAATTGATGCAAACCAAACTGCATGTGTATGCCTTGGGTATAATCGCAAAGAACTATTGCGCCTTAATATGGTTGAAATTGTTGAAAGAGAAATAATTCCAAACCAAGGAAATGAATGGGATATGGAAAGGATGGATCGTTCATCGTTTCCATTAAATGTAGAAACCAGACATAGACGCAAAAGCGGGTCCACATTTCCGGTAGAGGTTAGCATTGCCATACTTAGCTCCGAAGGAAGTGATTTATATATTGCCGCCGCACGTGATATTTCCGAACGCAAAGAAGCAGAAGAGAAAGCAAATCACAA
>JAOUJU010000228.1 GCA_029883045.1 Rhodospirillaceae bacterium | reverse complement strand
CGAAATTGTAATGCGTTTTTTGCCATCGGTTTTTTCTTTTAATACGTCACGGGCATTGCCGATCAGGTTAAGAATAACCTGTTCTAACTGCACCTGATAGCCAAGCAGGTATGTTTCGGGCGCATTAAACCGGGTTACAATTTCAATATTGGCAAGGCGCAGTTGTTCGCCGATTAAGCCCAAAGCCGATGAAATAACATTTGCGCCATCAAGGATTTCCATATCGCCTGCGGTGGTGCGGCCAAAGATGCGCATGTGGTCAATAATCGCGGCTGCGCGTTCAACCATTTTATCGACCTTGCTTAATTTTTCTTTTAGGTAATCAAAATCAAGGTTGTTCTTGTCTGATTTGTTTTGGATGTTATTTACCGCCATACGAATAACATTAAGCGGCTGGTTTAATTCGTGCGCAACGCCCGTTGCCATTTCGCCCAAGGTTGCCATTTTAGACGATTGCACAAGCTGCGATTGCATGGTCATGCGCTCAGTAATGTCTTGCACCACGCCCAACATATTTAGCGGATTGCCGTTTTCATCGCGCACCACATCGCCGCTTTCGTGTAACCAATGAATTGTTCCGTCGGGCCAAATGGTGCGGTGTTCAATGTTGTATTCGATACCTTTTTCGACGCAGTCATTAACCGCATCAATTACCGCTTGCCTGTCATCGGGGTGAATGGATGCCAAAAAGTTATCATACGTTGTTTCCAATTCACCCTTGCCGTAACCAAACAACGGGGCGATGCGGTCCGACCAGTACAAATCCCCGGTTTGAATGTTCCAATCCCAGGTACCGATGTTGGCGAATTCTTGGCTTTTGTTAAAGCGGGTTTGGCTAACCTGTAGTGCATTTTCATATTTTTTCTGTTCGGTTATATCTTCACCGGAACTAAGACAATTTGTAATATTGCCATCCACATCGCTAATGTATGAATTGTGCCATGCTATTAAGTGGGTTTCGCCATTAACGTCAATTATTTCATTTTCATAATATTCAACCGGTTCAATATCACCACCCATAAGCTGGGCAAAAACCCCTTTAATTTGTTCGCGTTGGTTAACGGGGATTGCGGTTTCAAACCAGTTTTTACCAATAATATCTTTTTCGTTCCTACCCAAAACATCGCAACCACGGCGATTGATGGATTGGATGTTTCCGTCTTTATCCAAAATCACAATTATTGCACCAACAATATCTAGGTATTTTTCCACCCGTTTCTTTTCTGTCTCCAGCTCCATAAACGGGACCGAAAATTGGCGTGAAGCATAAATGCCAATTCCAATCATAAGCGTTGTCAGAACAACTATCATCCCGCCCGAAACAATAAACGGCTGGTAAATTTCAGATGTATCTATTTTGGCGACCAGCCCGATATCAAGAATTGGCACTGGGGCAAAAGATGCCAGAACTTCGTTGCCTTTGTAATCTATTGCTATTATTTCCCCGCTTTTACCCGCCAGTGCCATTTGCATGGGGATGGGCACAATCTCTGGCACCTTAAAATAAATATCGCCATCAAAACGGGGGCTTTGCAATAATGCAATTCTGCCTTCAATAATTTTACCGATTACAAATTCACCGGTTTCACCGAACCCGGAAAGGGATTTGTGGGCTTCTACTATTTGTATCATGGTCGCGCCAAACGCACCCGCTGGGTGAACAGATGCGCTGTGGGCGGCATCAAATTGGGCAACTGATTCTATCAAGCTTGCCTGCGAAGAAACCATTTGGGCTAATCTTGTTTTATCTTCTGAAATTGCAGTATTAAAAAGCGTATATGTGGTTATACCTGCGGTTACGGCACCAATTGCAGCCACTAACAATGGCAACATAACGGTCGGGTTCATAAATAGTTTTCTTTTTTTGTTAGGCATAAATTACGAACCCATCATTTAACCGTATCTTCGCTGGCGCCATCGGCAGGCAGGTTTATGCTTACGCTTGTGCCCACGCCCGGCGTGCTTTCAATTTCCAGATTGCCGCCCTGCAGTTCGGCCAACAAAATAGCAAGGCTAAGCCCAATTCCGGTTCCTTCGGCCGGGCGGGTAAGGCCGCCGTCTACCTGCATTAACGGTTTTTTTGCAATGACAATGTCATCGGCGCTCATCCCGCAGCCGTGGTCGCTTACAAAAATTGATGTGGTGTTATCAATCGATTTTGCCCCGATTGTTATTTCTGTATTATCAGGGGAAAACTTAATCGCGTTATCAAGCAAACAACCAAGGGCGCGTGCAAGCATTGCGTGGTCTGCATTGATAATTTGGTTCTGCGCCAAATCATCAATACGAATGGATATATTTTTTTCCTTTGCCATGGGGGTATACTGGCCTGAAATATTTTCAAGCACGTCTGATATTATAATTTCATCCATGTGCGCTTTGCGTTCACCGGAAAGGGCTTCGGAAAATTCAAGTATGTTTTCAATAGTGCCGGAAAGGCGATTTCCCGAATCAATAATGTGGTCCAAGTATTCGTGAATTGATTTATCCGGGTGGTCTTGTAATTTTTCCTGTAAAAAACCGGCAAAGCCGTTAATGGCGTTTAATGGTGTGCGCAATTCATGGCCCATGGTTGACATGAATTGGTCTTTAATCTGGCTTGCGGTATTTAGCTTTTGTAAGGTTTGGTTTAATTCAGCTGTTTTACGTGCGACTTCGACTTCTAACCTTTTGTTAAAGCTGCGTTCGCTTTGGCGTAGGTGCACCATTTCCCCGGCACGACGAACCGAATGCAACAAATGATCGGGCGATAATGGTTTGGTTAAAAAATCTTCCGCCCCAAGCTGCAATGCTTCAATTGCTTCTTTCATGCCGGCATGCCCGGTAACCACGATTACAAAAATATCGCGATCTTTGGGCATGTCTTCTTTTATATGGCGCGCCATTTCCAGCCCGTCCATGCCGGGCATGCGGATATCGGTTACAACAACGTTGATTTCAGGGTCGGCCATTACCATTTCCAATGCGGTTTTGGCGTTGTTGGCCGAAAGGCAGTTTATGCCTTCGTCTTCCAGCTGTTCGATGACCTCTTCGACAATGTCAGGCTCATCATCAACAATCAGAACCGTGGAACTATAATCTGCCCGGGCGGCCAAAATGCCCTGCATGATGTCGTGCGGCATGGCTGGCGTGGTCATATCAATTTTTTGCCCCATAATTGTGGCTCCGTTCATCTGTTTGTTATGTGGTTATCTTTTAGGAAATTTCATCACAAAATTTTCTAAAGACACCACCTAACCCAGATAAACGCAAACAGCGTGCCAATTAGCGGTATTTAAAAATATGTCTATAAATCAATTGGTTGCTTAGCCACATAGCCTAAGGCCCGTGCGAAATGACAGCAAATATAGTGAATGTGCGAGGATATGTGCCATGGGAAGATTCGCAAAATGCGAATCAACCCGGCAATAAAACAGCGATGTTTTGCTAAAACTATTTACCTAAATTAATTGCCAAAATTAATTGAATTATCAGCACTTAATCCG
>JAOUJU010000227.1 GCA_029883045.1 Rhodospirillaceae bacterium | reverse complement strand
TTCATTTTTAATACTAAAGTATGAAACCGATATTTCGGCTTCAGATAAAGAATCAAGCGCACCTAATTCAGATTTTATAACCGAAACATCGGTTTCGCCCTGTAGTTCGCAAATTGCGCTAAATTCAGCATTACCGCCAAGCACTGAAAATGTTGTGTCAAAAAAATTTACGCCCAGATCAAATAATCTACCTGCAACGGACGATATTAACCCAACCTTATCTGGACCGGCAATGGAAACCAGTGCTATTGTTGTTTTTGTGTTGCTGTCCATAACCAAAACCCCTTCATTTATATAATATTATTATGTGGTTTAGATTTATGCATTATAATACACCCATGTTGGCGTTGATTAAAGCATTCAAAGCAAATTTGTTAGCTGTTTTTTTGTTTGCTACAGTTTTTCCGGCCTCGAGCGCAAGCCCTGACGTTGATGAAATATCTGATTATTTCATGAAAATTGTTTTTGCCAATGAATATGAAGATATATCAACAAAACCCAAAATTATTTCAAAATGGTCTGGCGACATTGGTGTGTCTGTTCAGGGGCGTGCAACACAACAGCTGGCAGAAATTACAAGCAAACATCTTAATTACCTATCCAAGGTTACCGGTCTTAAATTTAAACAAATAAAGCCCGACGACCCCATGCAATCAATCAGCATTGTATTTCTTAAGCGTCAAGAAATGTATGCCATAAAGGGGGCTGGGATAGACCCAAATGTAATTAATAAACTAGCAAGCGCTGGTGGGTGTTATTTTATGGCTTTTCACAAACCACCGCAGCGCATTGTTAAGTCAATAATTGCCGTAAACATTGAGCGCCCAATTGGCTTAACAGACAGCTGCTTGCTTGAAGAATTAACCCAATCTTTGGGTCTGCCTAATGACAGCAACATGATGCGTCCATCAATATTCAGTGATATGGACCACGAAACAAGTCTTTCGCGAACGGATGAAATTTTGCTCAGAACGCTTTATGACCCAAGAATGACCGCCGGAATATCGCCAAGTGAGGCGCGCACCATAGCGCAGACTATAATATCTGAGCTTAACTCAAGCCTTCCTTGATGTTTTTCTGCAAAATATTAATAATCTTCAACTGATGTTAGAATTTATGCATCATTGTTTGGGAATAAAATTATGACACTGGAGGGCAATCTATGAGCAGGGATAATATAATTGATCGAAAAACCTACCCAGAAGGTGGAATTATATTCAGAGAGGGTGATACGGGGACGGTGGCATACATAATTCAATCAGGTAGCGTTGAATTATTCAAAGGGGATGAAAATAATAAAAATGTTTTTGCCACAATTGGTGCTGGTGCAATTTTTGGTGAAATGGCACTAATTGATAAAGGAAAGCGTGCCGCCAGTGCACAGGCAAAAGAACCAGCGGTGCTTATTGTAATTAACGAAACAATGTTTCAAAACAAGTTAGCAAAATCAGATCCCTTTATACGCGGCCTTTTGGGTATTTTAGTTGAAACCGTACGAAAGCAAAATTAATTATGGAGACAGTAATTAAGTGACAAATAAACAGTTAAATGAAACCAACACCAAGGATGACACTAAACGTTTAGTTCGCATTAGCTTTACGGGCAAGCTGCGCAATTATTTTATGGCAGGTATTTTGGTTACCGCGCCAATATCAATTACTGTTTATCTTGGCTGGCTGTTTGTAACGTTTGTTGACAACAAAGTTACCCCACTTATACCCAAAATATATAACCCCGAAAATTATCTTCCTTTTGCCATTCCCGGCATCGGGGTGGTTGCCATTGTTATTGCAATGATACTTATTGGTGCTTTAACCGCGGGATTTGTCGGCAGAATATTTAATCGCGTTTCAGAGCGTATAATGAACCGGGTTCCGGTATTGCGCGGTGTTTACAAAGCCACAAGGCAAATTTTTGAAACAATTTTAGCACAGCAATCAAATGCATTTCGCGAAGCCGTGCTGGTTGAATACCCGCGAAAAGGAATGTGGGTAATAGCCTTTATTACCGGCTCCACTAAAGGTGAGGTCCAAGCTGTAACCGAAGATGATCTTATAAATATATTTATACCAACAACACCAAACCCAACATCTGGGTTTTTGATATTTGTAGCAAAGTCAGAAATAATTCCACTAGCGATGAGTGTCGAAGATGCGCTTAAAATGGTCATTTCTGGCGGCATTGTAACCCCACCAGATGCCAGAGTAGAAAAACAGTCACCCTGATTTAAGGTATTTTATCGCCGCATCGCGGGCAAATAAATAAAGCAATACCCTTAGCGCTTTTCCTCGTTCGCTTTCAAGTTTGGGGTCTTTGTTTAATATTAACTCGCTGTCGTTTCTTGCGGTCTGGATAAGATCACCAAGCTCAGCCACATTGCCCAAGCGAAACTGTGGAACACCACTTTGTTTGGTTCCCAATAGCTCGCCACTACCACGCAGACGCAGGTCTTCTTCGGCTATAACAAACCCATCTTCGGTGCTGCGCATAATTTCCAGCCGTGCCGTGGCGGTTTCACCCAGTGGCGGCTGATAAAGCAAAATGCATATTGCGCTTTCTTCGCCTCGGCCAACCCGACCGCGCAATTGGTGCAATTGCGCCAAACCAAACCTTTCGGCGTGCTCAACAATCATAACCGTAGCAGCACTTACATCAACACCTACTTCGACAACGGTAGTAGCAACCAAAATATCTATTGTTCCATCAGCAAAGGCTTGCATGGCCACATCTTTTTCTTTTGCTTTCATGCGCCCGTGCACCAGACCAACCCGATCGCCAAAACGTGATCTAAGGTATTCAAACCTATCTTCGGCGGCAGCAAGGTCCAACTTTTCAGATTCTTCGACTAGTGGGCAAACCCAAAAAGCACGAGCACCAGTTTTAATTTTTCTTGCTAATGCATCAATCAGTTCATCAATTTTTGTAACTGGCATAACGCGGGTATCTATTGGTTTTCTACCTTTTGGTTTTTCCATCAGACGCGAAACATCCATATCACCATATGCGGTAAGCATCAGGGTGCGTGGTATTGGGGTCGCGGTCATCACCAGCACATCAACCGCACTTCCTTTGTCGGTCAGGCTGAGGCGTTGATGCACGCCAAAACGGTGTTGTTCGTCTATTACCGCCAAGCGCAGGTTGTGATAGGAAACATCGTCTTGAAACAGCGCATGCGTTCCAATAACGATCGCTGTCTCACCCGATGCCAGCCCGGCAAGTATTTCTTCGCGGTTTTTGCCTTTTTCCCGTCCGGTCAAAAGAACAACCTTTAACCCGGCTGCAATCGCCAACGGTTCGATTGTCCGCATGTGTTGGCGAGCTAGAATTTCAGTTGGCGCCATAAGTGCGCCTTGACCCGCATCTTCAACCGCCGAAAGCATAGCCAGCAGGGCAACAACGGTTTTCCCGCTACCAACATCACCTTGCAGCAAGCGAAGCATACGAATATCGCTTGCCAGGTCGGCATCAATTTCTTTTAGCGCTATGGTT
>JAOUJU010000226.1 GCA_029883045.1 Rhodospirillaceae bacterium | reverse complement strand
AATAATTGGTATTTTAGAGAGCGTAAAAACAATTGCGTTAGTTGGTGCATCATCCAACACATCACGCCCATCATACAAAGTAATGGAATTTCTTCTTTCTAAAGAATACACGGTTTACCCGGTAAACCCCGGCCTAGCTGGCGGAGAATTGCTGGGACAAAAAGTATACGCATCCATTGCAGATGTTCCCTCACCTTGCGATATGATTGATATATTCCGCAAATCAGAAGACGCTGGGATAATATGCGCCGAAGCAATCACCCTTGCCCGTGAAAAAGGATTTCAGGTTGTATGGATGCAGCTTGGTATAACAAATAATGATGCGGCCAGTGCGTTGCGCGAAGCCGGATTGGTCGCGGTTGAAGATAAATGCGTTAAAATTGAATACGAAAGATTAATTAGATAGATCTATTCTGCGGGTTGCAGTATTGCTTTTGGTTTTTCTGATGGGAGCAAAAACGCGGTGGCAAAGCCAACGGTTGCAATTGATGCAAGTATTATAAACAGCCAAAAGAAATCGCCCGTAGCGTCAAATATTGCCCCTTCCATTAATACCGCCAAACCGCTTATCCCGAAGGCAAGAATAAATTTCATACCAAACGCAAGTCCGCGCCACTGTGCCGGGGCATAACGTGCAACAAGGCTGTTTTCAGCTGGCAGTGATGCTTGGTTTGCCGCAACCATAAACATAACAACAACCAACAATCCCATTCCGCCCGCACTAGCAGCCAACAACATTATCGGTATTTGGGCAATAAAGGTTAAGATGTAAACCAATTTTAACGGATAGATATCGCAAATACGCCCAGCAATAATTTGAAAACCGCCCGCTACGATGTAAACCATCGCAACCATTACCGACACACCCATAATGCCACCAGAAAAAAGTTCGTTCAGACGCAACGAAAAAATCTTTGGTACAGCTGGGCTTGTTGCTTGGTATATTAGCCCGGTACAAAGCATGGTTATAGACAACACCATGATAGTTCGAATTATATCCGATCTGGCAACAGGTGCTTGCGGGGATATATCCTCTTTGGTTTCTGTTATCTGACCGCGCCTTATCATTAAAATAAAAAATATTCCGGTAAGAAGGATTATTGCGCCAGGAACAACAAAAGCAGCCCGCCAGCTTATTGTATCTGTTAAAATCCCGGCGCTGAGGGCTGCTACCGATGGCCCGATTGTGCCAAATACACCATTTATACCAAGTGCGGTTCCACGATTAACGGCATTTTTAACTAACCACGCAATACCAACCGGATGATAAATCGATCCAAACAGTCCCGTAAGACCAAGAAACAGCGCAAGCATTATTGGCGTTGTTGCGAAACCGGTTAATATCATGGCTGATCCGGTGCCTATAAAATAAACTGACATCATGCCAGTTGTATTCCATTTATCTGAAATCCACCCGGCAAACGGCGCGCCAACACCGTAAAGCACGTTTCCTATAACAATAAGGCTTACCGCTTCACCGTGGCTAAGGCCCATCTCGCCTTCTAGGGTAAGCGCCACAACAAAAAATATAGGCGCAAACAAATGCGCATAGGTATGCCCGAAGCATGAAAAGATCAGGGATAATCTTGCTGATTTTTTGCTCACTACAATTCCAATAGATAAATTAGAATTTTATTCTGCTGCTACAGTATCAAAATTATCACGATATTGATCGCGAATAGCACAGAGATCATCAATAAGATTCAAAAATATCTCGACCAATTTTGGATCAAAATGTTTTCCCGATTGTTCCTTGATAAGATCAACAGCTTTTTCTACTGGCCACGCTTCTTTGTATGGTCTCTCGCTAGTAAGGGCATCAAATACATCGGCCAGTGCGGTTATTCTTCCAACTAGGGGGATATCTTCTCCGCTTAGTCCGCGAGGATAGCCGCTGCCATCCCATTTTTCATGATGGGTAATAGCGACCTGTCTTGCCATCTCCATTAGTGGCGATGGATGATCACCAAGAATTTCTACACCCATTTCTGCATGACGCTTCATTATTTCCCATTCATCGGCGTCAAGCTTGCCGGGTTTAAGCAGCACAGCATCGGGAATGCCAATTTTACCTACATCGTGCATGGGGCTGGCGTGCAATATAAGCTCACAATCAATATCGCTCATGCCTGCTTTGCGAGCAATTATTTGGCTCATCTTGCTCATCCTGATGACATGCATACCTGTTTCGTTATCTTTGTATTCTGAAGCACGGCCAAGGCACCTTACGACCTCAAGGCGGGTTTCTTGTATTTCCTGTGTACGCATTTGTACTTTTTGTTCTAGCTCATCATTTTGCAACAGCATCTTTTTGTGCAAAAGATGCGTTTCAATCATGTTGCGAATACGGGTAAGAACTTCAAGTCGGTCAAACGGTTTATGCAAAAAATCGCGGGCGCCAAAATCAAGTGCTTTTAGTTTTGTTTCCTGATCGGTTTGCGCTGTCAGAACCATTATGTTTGGCGGCAAAACTGAATCAATTTTCCGCAACTGATCCATAACATCAAAACCGTCAAGGTGCGGCATACGGATATCAAGCAAAACAAGATCAAACGGTGATTCCTCGTAAAGTGCCTTTACTTCGCGGGAATCAGTTACCCCAGTAACATCGGTATAACCAGAACCTTCGAGCAGCTTTTTCAAAAGCACTACGTTGGTCAGGTTGTCATCGACAACTAAAATTCGTGAACCAATTATTTCTTCAGACAGATTAGTCATATTTTATTGTCCAGATTGCATTCCGGTTTATGCGTTAGTTGCTTTATATTGATAGTATTTGTCAGATATTCAACAATTTATGCATCCAGATCTTTTTTTTAGCCTTTTTCTATGCCTAGGCTCAACATCTTAGAAAATAGCGGTTACAGGGGTATTATTGGCTGCCTTAATGATAATTGCGCACAATACAGAAATTGTGGGCCTAGGCTGCTACTACCATACCGCTCGATAAAGCGTCAAGCGACCGCAATATGGAAAATTTATATATTATTTAATTATTACAATGTGTTAAAGTAGTTGATAAATATGTAATATATATTAATAATGATTTGCAAATTAGCTTTAATACGCGCATTCGCTTTATTAAATTCAAAATAATATTTATTAGGACTTTAGGATGGTTAATTCTAGTGCTTTACCTGCGGGATCATTGAAGATTCTGTTGGTGGAAGATAGCTCCACCTCTGCGATGCTGGTGCAAAATGTATTAGTATCAGAAGGCGCAGATAGCGTTCATGGGAAATTTAGCTTAACCCACTGCACAACCCTTGGTGAAGCCACAGAACATCTTAAACAAGAAGATTTTGACCTTATTTTGCTTGACCTTACCCTGCCCGATTCAACTGGCTTGGAAACCCTTAGCCGGGTGCGCACAGCCACGCCAGACATAGCTGTTGTGGTTCTTACTGCTACGGATGATGAATCAATCGGTCTTGAGGCGCTACAAATTGGGGCGCAAGATTATCTAATAAAGGATGAAACTTATCCAAAACTG
>JAOUJU010000225.1 GCA_029883045.1 Rhodospirillaceae bacterium | reverse complement strand
ACAACATTTGCACCGCTTATTTCAGATATTTTCTCTGAAACTATCGCAGGTGTCCTTACGATGCGCCCCTTGATTGTTTCCGCCGCAGCATAAATATCCTCAACACTAGGCGTTAAACCCGCAGGATTATTTTTTGCTTTGGGCATTATTTCTCGGATATCCGTAAATTTTTGAATAAAAGTTAAATTTTAATGCGAGCTTAGCAACACATGAGATTTAACTGATTTCACGCCTTTGGTTGCACTAATTATATCTAGAACTTTGTTCAATTCGCTTGAGCTTGCGGCTTCACCAATTATGTAAATAGCCCCAAGAACAGAACGCCAGCGATAATTTACCGAAGTTACATCTTCTGCGGAAATTAACTGAGCGCTGATTTTAGTTTCAATCCATACGTCACTCACCACGTTTGAAACTGTCTGACCACCGGATTTGGCTTTGTCCATCCATTCGCGGCGCTGGGATTGTTCCTCGGGGGAAACGATGTGTATATCGTTATAGAAATCACTTATTCGGCTGTCTTCTTGGGCGGCACGAATAACCGAATTTCTAATATCTGAATCGGAAAGGGCGCCGGTCATCATGACCCGGTTTTTCCAGACATCAACGCTTACGTCCAGTATTAGGGATTTATCTATATCAATTATCCGGCTGACTATCCCAGTTTTGATTTTTGCATCTACCACCTGTTCTTCGGCTAGGCGGTCTTCAAAAGCAGCCTTGGCGGTTTCGCTAATAATTGTTTGGGTTCCACAACCGATTAATGTCATGGCCAAAGCGCCGCCAATGAACAAACCAATGATTTTACGTGAATTGGCTGTCAGACTTAAGGGTTGTGTCAGCATTTTATTTTCTCCGCTAAATTGGTAGCTAGGTTAATGATTATGAAACAGTTTTTAAATAATAATAATAAGTTACAAAGACTATAGCACTAGTTTTGGTGCGACAAAACAACCAGAGAAAGGTGGATGAAAGCCCTTGTTTCGGCCTGAAAGTACAGCTTAACCAAGGAAAAACCAGGATTAAATGCGATCAATCACGCTATTGTTGCTTGCCTTCCATAAGCATAGCCCTACAATCTGTTTAAAATTGATGCTGGAAATGGGTGGTTTTGCTTCCTATGTATTTATATTAAATTATAATCGCACCCTTTCAAAGGGCACATAATTTGTCAGGTTTTTTGTTTAAGAAGAAATTTTTTATTTAATTTAACAGGTTTATTCAGTCAGTAGGTTAGGGAGTATTATATATGACGGGTCAAGCTCTAGTTGCTGCAGACTCCAGCGAAATTGACGTTGCGACTGGCGGTGACACAATCGAATTTGTGACATTCAATATTGCTGGCCAGCTATTTGGTATTCCGGTTCTTATTGTTCAGGATATTTTGCTACCAGAAAGCATAGCCTCTATTCCATTGGCTCCGGCCGAAGTGCGCGGATCGATTAATCTGCGCGGTCGCATTGTCACGGTTATTGATGTGCGCGTACGTTTAGGACTTAGCCGCCGCGCTATAAATGCTAAGGATGAATCTAGGGTAAATGCTGCAAATAAAAAAGATTTGGATTCAGCCGAAGAGCGTGGTGATGCACCGAAACACAAAAAAATAAAGGAATCAGATTCAGCTAGTGATTCTAATTCCGACATTAAAGAATTAAGTGCGGTTGAAGAGGTCAAAAGCAAAAAGCAAGACCACATGATGGCCGTAACGGTTGAACATCATAATGAATTGTATACCTTGCTAGTAGATAGTGTGGGCGATGTTATCCCGCTTTCAAAAGAAAGCTACGAAGGCAACCCTAGCACTCTTGACCCGCTTTGGCGCGAATTCGCTGGTGGTGTTTATCGGCTTGAAGGCAGGTTGATGGTTGTCCTTGATGTGGAGCGCTTGCTTGACTTTAGGGCTAAAATATAACCGCAACACAGTTTTTTAGTTTCAAATATAACAAAAACGGCACCCTTAATAAGGTGCCGTTTTTATTTGTTTAATTTTTTAAATTTACCGTGCTGTAAAATTAAAACTATTTTTTGTCATTAAGTTTTTTTGCGATAACTGGCGCAAAATATGTAAACACCGCATCGGCACCTGCGCGCTTAAACGCGATTATGCTTTCCATCATGGCCCCGTCTAAATCTAGCCAACCGTTGGCTGCAGCGGCATGGATCATCGCGTATTCGCCAGATACTTGGTATGCAAACGTTGGCATTGCAAACGTGTTTTTTATGCGCCCGATTATATCCAAATAAGGCATTCCAGGTTTTACCATAATCATATCGGCACCCTCGGCTATATCCATGGCAACTTCGCGTAATGCTTCGTTGCTGTTGGCCGGATCCATCTGATAGGTTTTTTTATCGCCCTTTAGCACACCACCGGAGCCAACTGCATCGCGAAATGGACCATAATATGCTGAGGCATATTTAGCTGCATACGAAAGAATACGAACATCTTGAAAACCATCGGTGTCCAATGCTTCACGGATTGCTTTTATGCGTCCGTCCATCATATCGGAGGGGGCGATTATGTCACACCCGGCCTTTGCCTGCACGATTGCTTGGCGGCATAATGCTTCGACTGTTTCATCATTTAATACCTTATCACCGCGCACAATACCGTCATGGCCATCTGCGTTGTATGGATCTAAGGCAACGTCACATATAACCCCCAAACCAGGGTGTGCCTCTTTTATTGCCCTTACGGTGCGGCAAACAAGGTTGTCCGGGTTAAAGGCCTCAACCGCATCAGGGGTTTTTAATTTAGGGTCGGTGTTGGGGAAAATGGCAACTGCTGGAATACCAAGATCAACCGCAACGCCAGCTGCTTTGACTATGTGGTCAATTGATAACCTTTCAACCCCGGGCATGGACTTAACTGGCTCTGAAACATTTGTTCCCTCAATAACAAAAAGTGGCCAAACAAGATCATCAACACTAACGCGTGTTTCAGACACCAGCCTGCGACCCCAATCGTCATTACGATTGCGGCGCATCCGGGTTAGGGGGAATTTTCCCGTCAATGGTGGTTTGTTTGCCAATTTATCTTAAATCCGTTCCGTTTAAATTGTTTCGTTGAATTAGATGGTTAAAGAATACAGGCCCCCTAGTCAAAGCCAAATAAATATTGCCAGATGGAATTAAGTATTGTTTTGCGAGAATGGTAAATTTCAGTTAAATCCAGTATATTTCCTAGATTTAAGCGATAGAAAAGTGCCTTTATTATGACAAAGCCACCAACAGGCCCAACAATGGGCAAAACAGACAGTACCTTAGCTATGTCAGGCCTAAAAGAGGTGCTGTTTGAGTTTCGCCAGGTAGGCTCCATTTTTCGTGTAACCGCCATAGACCCCAGAACAGGGATCGAGGTGATAATGGTTGCTGACCCCAGATATGGCGAAGATGCCATAAAGCGCCTAGCGACAAGGAAGTTAGCTTACGTTATATCCAAGAAAAGGGGCGGTTTGCCTAGCAAAAACCCTAGAGACGAGCTGATTTAAGCGCA
>JAOUJU010000224.1 GCA_029883045.1 Rhodospirillaceae bacterium | reverse complement strand
TTGTCACCGCTGCCGCCCAAGGCATTGGGCGGGCCATTGCGGAGATGTTTGTGCAGCAAGGTGCTAAAGTTTATGCCACCGACATTAACGCCGAAAAACTGGCGGAGATAGAAGGTGTCGAGGCGTTCGTACTTGACGTGCTTGATCCCAATGCCATCAAGGCGGCGGCTGAAAAGACGGGTCCGGTGGATATTCTGGCCAACTGTTCCGGCTTCGTACATGCGGGAGGAATTTTGGAATGCGAAGAGGATGACTTCGATTTTTCCACCGACCTTAACGTCAAGGCGTCTTACCGCATGATCCGTGCTTTCTTGCCGGGTATGCTGGCGGGCGGCGGTTCGATCATCAACATCGCATCGGTTGCTTCTTCTATCGCAGGTGTTCCAAACCGTTTTATCTACGGTGCGACCAAGGCTGGCCTGATCGGCTTGACCAAGTCGGTAGCCAAGGATTTCGTGGCCAAGGGTGTTCGCTGTAATGCGATTTGCCCCGGCACGGTGCAGTCGCCAAGTTTGGACGAACGCATCAATGCACTTCCTGACCCGGTACAGGGACGCAAAGACTTCATCTCCCGCCAGCCTATGGGCCGGTTAGGTACGGCGGACGAAATTGCTTATCTTGCTGTGTATCTGGCCTCTGACGAGAGTGCTTTCACCACCGGTGATGCCATCATTATTGATGGCGGTATGACCCTTTAAAAAGTGAGCTAAATTATGAAATTATTGCGCTATGGAAACATCGGTTCTGAAAAACCGGGAATTTTGGATGAAGACGGAAACCTCCGTGATTTGTCTCAACACGTAACCGACATATCGGGTGATGTGCTTACACCGGAAGGCTTAGCAAAAATTGCGGCGTTAGATTTGGATAGCCTGCCTCTTGTGGACGGGAATCCGCGTTTGGGTTCGTGTGTCGGCGACACCGGAAAGTTCATGTGTATCGGACTTAACTATTCCGATCACGCAGCAGAAAGCGGCATGGCAGTACCTGAAGAGCCGGTACTATTCTTCAAGGCGACCAGTGCTATGTGCGGTCCCAATGACGATACCGTCATTCCGCGCGGCTCCGAAAAAGCCGACTGGGAAGTTGAACTGGGCGTGGTCATCGGCAAGACGGCCAAGTACGTGTCCGAAGACGATGCATTAGATCATGTCGCCGGCTATTGCGTTATCAACGATCTGTCGGAACGGGCCTTTCAATTGGAAGGTACTGGCCAATGGGTAAAGGGTAAATCCTGCGACTCTTTTGGCCCCACTGGTCCATGGTTAGTGACCAAGGATGAGGTCGCCGATCCGCAGAAACTTGGTATTTGGCTGGAGGTCAATGGTGAGCGTGTACAGAACGGGAACACAGATAAGATGGTCTACACCGTCGCGTATATAGTGAGCTATCTGTCGAAATTCTTTACCTTGCATCCGGGCGACGTCATTTCCACCGGTACACCGCCAGGCGTGGGCTTGGGCTTTAAGCCACCACGGTATTTGAAGGCAGGCGACACAATGAAACTTGGCATTGATGGTTTGGGTGAACAGTTCCAGACTTGCGTCAACGAAACTTAAAAAAGGAAAATATATATGTCTGATAAACAACGAGTTGGTCTGATCGGCGTTGGCTTGATGGGCCATGGTATCGGTAAAAACATTCTCAAGAATGGCTATGCCTTAACCGTATTAGCACATAAAAATCGTAAACCTGTCGAAAGCCTGATCGGGCTGGGTGCAAGCGAAGCATCTTCGGCTAAAGAACTCGCTGAAAATTCAGACGTGGTGATTTTATGCGTTACCGGTAGTCCTGAAGTTGAAAATACTCTGTATCGTGATGGTGGCCTGATGGAAGGCATTCACAATGGTATGGTCGTCGTCGATTGTTCTACCGCCGAACCGGACTCGACATTGAAGGTCGCAGGCGACATTCATTCCAAAGGCGGGCGCTATGTTGATGTGCCCATGACCCGCACACCTAAAGAAGCCGAGACCGGGAACCTTGGTCTTATGACGGGTGGCGATGAAACAACCTTATCTGAGATCCGACCGATATTGGATTGCTTCGCCGACACCATCATCCATGCTGGCGCTGTTGGTGCCGGGCATAAGTTGAAGTTGATCAACAACTTTTTGGCGTTGGGTAAGGCAGCATTAGTGTCAGAAGCCATAGCAGCGGCGGCGAAGGGCGGCGTGGATATGCAAGCTCTTAACGACATCGTTGTGGCGGGGGGCGCTAACTCGGTCATGTTCGAACGCCTGATGAAGTTCGTTCTGGATGATGACGAAAGCGTACTTCAGTTTTACATCAAGAACGCGCAAAAGGACCTAGGTTACTATACCACCATGACCCAAAACCAGTCTTCAACGTCGTTCATCGCCGAAAGTGTGAATCAGTCTTTTATCATGGCCAAAAATATGGGTTATGGCGAAAAATTCGTGCCGCGCATGGCTGAATTCATGGGCCATATCAACGACGTCAAAGTGCGAAAGTAATGCAAAAGCCCCTTACTGGAAAGACAGCTTTGGTGACCGGCGCTGCAGGCCCTATTGGGTGGGCGGCGTGTCAGGTTTTGGCCGAAGACGGTTGTGACGTAATTGCTGCTGACATTCATGCCGAAGGCTTAGAAGGCGAGAACATCCGCGCGTTGGTTTTGGACGTATCCGACCCTGACGCGGTCAAGGCGGCTGCCGGTCAGGTGGGGCAGGTTGACATCTTGGTCAATAATGCGGGCGTGTTGTCTAACCACAAATCTGCGGGCACAACCGCTGACGAATGGCGACGCGTGATGTCGGTTAATCTTGATGGTGCGTTTTACCTGTCTCAAGCCTTCCTTCCGGGGATGCGCGAAAAAGGCTGGGGGCGGATCATTAACATGGCCTCGTTAGCAATGAAGGTCGGCGGCATTACAGCCGGCACCGCCTACACCACGTCTAAGGGGGGAATGGCGGCTCTAACTTTTTCTTTAGCGCGTGAAGTGGCAGCAGAGGGCGTGACCGTTAATGCGATTGCCCCGGCGTATGTGATGACACCGATGGTCAGCGAACAGTTAACCGAAGAACAGCGACAAAAGATTCTTGGCGATATTCCCGTTGGGCGCTTTTGCGAACCCGAAGAGGTTGTTCATGCTGTGCGCTTTCTGGTATCTCCACTGGCGGGGTTCATCACCGGCGAAATCATCGACATCAATGGCGGTCTGCATTTCGACTGATGGATTTAGTAATTTAACGCGGGGTCTGTCGCTATCGGCAAAAAAAAGACCAACCTTTCGGCTAGTCTCTTCTTTGAAATGTGCTCGTGGCGGTGCGAGATTTGCGGTCTAATTTCTGGCGCTCGATATTTTACTTTCTTTCAGGCAAAAAAAAGACCAACCTTTCGGCTAGTCTCTTCTTTGAAATGTGCTCGTGGCGGTGCGAGATTTGCGGTCTGATTTCTGGCGCTCGATATTTTACTTTCTTTCAGGCAAAAAAAGACCAACCTTTCGGCTAGTCTCTTCTTTGAAATGTGCTCGTGGCGGTGCGAGATTTGCGGTCTGATTTCTGG
>JAOUJU010000019.1 GCA_029883045.1 Rhodospirillaceae bacterium | reverse complement strand
AGGATCTTCGGGTGAGGTAATCGGCCCGATTTCATGACGAATTGCGTTGGTTAACTGGGTTGCGTTAATGCGCACATGGGTCTGGGCAAAGGCGAGACCGAAATTGGCCATTTCCGCCCTAAGCACGGCAAACATTACTGATTGCGCATTACCTTTGGCCGCTTCAGTGCCAAGCATTTCAATTATTTCGCCTAGTGATACTAACCTGTGTTCAACATTTTTGACTAAATGGCGGGAAAAGTTTCCAACCTTGTCGGTGCTGTTAGGGTCATCTTTTAGTCGATCCATATCAGCGGATAAAATATTTATCTGCTCTTCAAGTAATTTTTTAATCTTAGCAATGTTTTCGTTTGTGCTCAGGTCTGCAGAACCGTGAGCTTCAATTTTTGAAAGACTTTCGAGATAATCTTCAAGCGCAAGTTTTTCTAGGTACATGCGTGCCGATAATGTATCGGACCAACCAATATCTGAACGACCATCAAGATCATACCCCACCCAACTTGCAACACTAAGCAATCGTGGCTTTAAAAGCTGCCAATCATTCGGATAAATTTCAGCCGCAACATCAAATACAACATGGTAAACCTTGCGTATGGCGCGCCTTATATTGGCTATGGCCATAAGTGCGAATTCTTGTTCATCACCAAGTGTTATTGCCCCACCTGCACTTTCGGAATTTTCGGAAATACTTTTGGCCAACGCCATAAGATCATCGTGTGAAAGGGCGTCACCTTTGTGGTCACAACCAGTTGCAAGTGCAGCAAGAGTTTTTGTCAATTCTTGTGATATTGAAAATGTAGGATGAGCAGTTATTACAATGCCAAATACTTCGCGCTCGGCCACAGCGCGAAACTGATCAAATGGAATTGTTTTTCCATCTTTGCTTTGCGCTAGCCTTCTAAATAATTTACTTAGAATTTTTTCATTTTCCTCTACCGCGCATTCGCCAACATATTCGCGAAGTTTTTGCACACGATAAAAAAAAGCATCCATAGTTAACAAGCGAACAAGCTCTTCCAATCCGGAAAGGTCAACTCGTTCTTCTTGCACCATATTTGAAATGTAAAATGCCAGTCGGCGAACAGGGGACTGAAGGTGGTTTTCTTCGGCTTCTTTTTCATAGCCTTTTAAAGCTATGGAAAGTTCATCGCGCAACGCACAGGCGTTAGGCAACAGGGATTTTTCGGCACCCAGAAACTCTGCGGGCGAAACCGCGTCCGTCTTTGGCATTGTTGTTCCTATATAACCAACTTGTTCCAAACCCCCCGCAAGCTACTGCAAGCAGGGGAACACTATTGGGGAGGACACGCAGGGTTTGTAGTATATCAGGGCATTATTTGCAATTGGCAGACAAAAAAACCTTATTTTGCGCTTATATCGTGGACAAAGCGGGCAAATATATCTTCGGTTGCCTTTTCCACCGCAGTAATTACCGAGCCGACTGAATTATTATTAGCCTCTACCTTTGATTCGTATTCATTTAGCACCAAAAGCTCGCCATCGGAATTACGCCTAAGGCCAATTTCAAACGAAGCCACACCTGTATATTTTTTGCCGGTATATATTTCCAACCGCTTGATGCGGCCCAAAACTGAATAATCAGATGATACGCGCATTTCCGGGGTCACAACCCTGTTTGCAATACCAGCAGCACGGAGATAGCTGACAAGGGAATCCTTGATAAGCGTTGGCGGGGCTTCAATCCAGAAATGATAGTGATATTCGCTTACTGAATTGGGGTTAGCATCACTGCTATAAAGAATTGGTCGATTGGAAACGGAGCCATCGGCAACAAAACGCGCAACCTCAACCGTTGCGTCTTGCAAAATACCGCCTTGTTGGCTGGTCTCAGGCTGCGGCGCAAGACGGTAAAAATTATCTTGCGGTACGCTTTGTGCAGTAGCACATGCATTCAACGCAACTAACGAAGTTAACGAAACAGCGATAGTCATTGCTGATAATGTTTTTTTCATACTTTTATACATTTTTCTGTCCTTCAAAACATTAGCCGGTAAAAGCCATTATTGTCCTGGCCCTTGTTTAGATGGCGTGGATCCGGAAAGAAGAAGGCTTGGGTTTTGCCTTATTTCACGACTAAATTCGAACATGTTACGTGCCGTTCCTTCAAGGTTTTGATTAACCGCATCAACATGACGGGCCAGTGAATCTGCTACGTGCTTAAGATCGGAAATTGATTGGCGCACTTGGCTGCGATTTTCACCTACCATTGAACCAGTGACATCAAGCAGTTTATCAAGTTTAGCTTGGGTTTCGCCCAAATCTTTTGCCAACGTTGCAAAACCTGCGGTTCCATCGTCAATGTTTTTAGCAATGCGTGGCGCACGCTCAGAAAGATCGTCGGCCAGCGCTGCAAATTTCTTTACCATCCGTTCGCCGTCTTCGTTCATCAACACGCCAACCGTATCCACCGTTGCGGCAAATGAATCGGCTGTACGGTTTATGGTTGCCAGTAACGGACGAATATCGTTTTCGGCAATACTGCTAACCTCGCCCGCCATGTCTGACATTACGGAAAATAAATCGGCCGCCTCACGCCCGGCGACCTGCGCGCCGGGTTTTAATGCGGTTGCTGATTTGCCCGCATCAATATTGATAGAAATAGAAGAAAGAAGACCAGCCGCACCAATGCGTGCGACTGAATCGCTTGGGATTTGCCATCCTTCGGTTACTTCAAAATCTACTTTGAATTTCATTGCCCCACCTTCAACGATGGGTATTACTTCTTCAACCTGACCGACCGGGTAACCTTCATAAAAAACCTGAGTCCCAAACTTGACCCCGGTAACATTACTGTAAACGGAAAAATATTTATCCGTGGCCCCGGTTTGCCCGGTAAGTGTGGCAACCGCAATAATTACGCCTACTAGGGCAGCAATAACAAAGCCACCAACTGCAACGTAGTTCATTTTTGGCGTGTTCATGCCAATCTCCCTTTTACATCTTCCCCGGTAAGTCTCTTCATATATTCATCCGGGTCAATGGTTTGATCTTCCGAACGACGATTTAATAAGTTTTGTATACGTTCAGATGGATGGCTGCGAATTTCCTCGACAGTTCCTTGAAATAAAATATCACCCCGGTCCAGCATGGTAATTCGGTCTGCTATTTTGAACGCACTTTCCAGTTCATGGGTAACCACAACGATTGTCATGCCCATTGCTTCGCGTAATGTAAGTATAAGGTCATCAAGCGCACTTGACACCACCGGATCAAGGCCGGCTGACGGTTCATCAAAAAATAATATTTTTGGATCCATCACAATGGCGCGGGCCACGGCGGCACGTTTTATCATACCGCCCGAAAGTTCTGATGGCATAAGGTTTTCAAATCCGGCAAGGCTTACAACTTCAAGCTTCATGCGCGCCATAATTTCCATGGTTTTGCGATCAAGTTTTGTGTGTTCATAAAGTGGCAGCATTATATTTTCGCCAACCGTCATTGAGCTAAATAGTGCGCCACCCTGAAACGCGACACCCAATTTTTTGCGCATATTGAAAAAATCTTTTTTGGAAATTGTTCCAATATCATGGCCAAGAATGTTGATGGTGCCCGATGTTTGTTTTTCCAGTGCCATCAAATAGCGCAGCAAGGTTGATTTACCCGAACCAGAACCGCCCATGATAACCATGATTTCGCCTTCACGAATATCAAGGCTTACATCATTGAGAATTCTTCGTGTTCCATAATAGGTAACAAGATTCCTAACCTCGATCACGTTGCCGGGCGTGATTGCTGGTGCATTTTCGTTTTTTTGCTTTGTTGCTGCCATTTGCATTTACCCCACGACCTATCTTGTGACCATGAAAGCAAAAAGCATATCGGTAACCACCAATGCGGAAATACAGTGAACAACCGCACGGGTTGTTGCCTTGCCGACACCTTCGGCACCACCTTTGACCATAAAGCCATTAAGAACACCGATGAGGGCTATAAGTACGGCAAAGATGACGCTTTTGCCCAGACCGTGCATTAGGTCGTCAACCGAAAGTATATCTATGGTTTGGTCTATATAAGCGGCCATTGAAATATCCAACGCAACGCCAACATATACGCCCGCAGCCCAAAGCCCGACCACATCGCCAAAAAATGTAAGTGCCGGAACCATTATCAAGCACCCCAACAATGCCGGAACGACCAAAAAGCGAACGGGGTTTATTCCCATTACTTCTAAAGCATCAATTTCTTGGCTTATTTTCATGGTTCCAAGACGTGCCGCCAAGGCTGAGCCCGACCTGCCAGCAACTAAAATTCCGGTTATCAACGGACCAAATTCGCGCACCATAGAAAACGCGATACCAATAACAACACGGCTTTCGGCGCCAAATATTCTAAGTGTATAAATGCCTTGTATTGCCAACATTATACCAATGGTACCAGCCATCATACCAACTATGGGAATGGCACGAATTCCGATTTCCATCATTTCGCTAAATACAGAGGCAACCCGCACTGGTTGTTTGAGGTTTGGCCCCATAACTAACCAGTAAATACTGTCAAATAGCATTACCCCATAGCGACCAACTTCCTCAAGCATACCAACTGCTGAACGCCCTACGCGGTCAAAAAATTTAGCTGATGTTTTTTGTTGAATTTCGTTAGTCATAATAGATGTCAATTTCCGCCGTTCGCTATAATTGCATTTTCCAGCGTATCATGAATAACAAACACACCATCAAGACGTGCCAGCTTCAGCACCCTAAGCGGAGCTTCACCGATAGCGGCTAAGGAAAATCCTAAATTTTTAGACCGTGCGGTTTGAAATGCCTCAACCAGCGAGGCAACACCAGAACTGTCTATGTAACTAACACCAGACATTTCAATTACCAGCGGTCTTTTATTTGCAATCAAACCAAGCAGCTCGCCCCTTAGCTTAGGCGATGTCTGTAAATCTATTTCACCGCTAAGCGTAGCTACGCTAACGCCTGATGTTTCTGAAATTTTTATTTCCATTCCTTACCCCCTGAACACTGGACAATTTTTTAAACTATTTTAGCCGTAATCAGATTTTCTGATTTTTTTACTGTCTCTATTTCATTTTATTTCAATGACTTGGTAAGCACCAAAATGTTTCCTTTATTGTCTTCTAGGCCGTCATTTGGAACTTTAAACTCAACCTCGTCCATTACTTCTTTTATAAAGTGGGTTCCAAGTCCACCTGGGCGTAAATCGTCAAGGTCACGAGGGCGTACCTTTTGGAGGTCAACCCTTTGGGCAAAGTCGCGAATTTCAATTATAAGCGATTGTGCATTACGGGATATGTTTAAAATGATATTGCCATCATTAACACCGCCATAAGCGTGCCTGATAACGTTCTGGCAAGCCTCGTCAACTGCCAGCACTACATCTTGTATCGTATCCTTGCCTAAACCACAATTGCCCGAGGCGCTTTCTATTGCACGGCGTATAAGTTTCAAACTTTCCGCCACTGCCGGAACTGAAATCTTGGCTATTTCACCTTCCCCATTGGGCGCATCAGGATTTGACTCCCCGTTGCTTTTGTCGCCATGCATGGATTTTTTTGCATTTGTGTTTATTTGTTTGCGTTTAATAAATGCCGCACCGTCATCAATAACTAAAATTGTTACGTCGTCGCGAAGTATGCTTGACCCCTCTTTAATGTGTTTGGCAACGGCTGCTATACGCGCACCCGGTGCCATATTTTTTCCATCCCTTATAAACTTAATAAACCCTTCGGCACCCAATTCTTTTTCGCCGATATACCCTTCGGTCACCCCATCGGTAAAAACATAAAACGCCCCACCATCAAGATTTATGATTGTTTCTTCAGGAGTTTTTCCCATTCCAATATCGGGCAAAATACCAACTGGCGGCATCCCCGCAGTAAATGATTGCACCGTATCATCGCTACGAAGAAGAATTGGCGGCTCGTGCCCAGCGTTGGCAATACGGACAGTTCCTGCTTCTGGGTCATAAACCCCAATAAGCATAGTAACAAACATTCCGCGCGCCGCAGTTTCAACGACTTCTGCGTTTATTCTTGAAATCAAATTACCAGGATATGGGGCTTCCTTTCCTAAACAGCGAAACAGGCTGGCGGTTTTGGCCATCAACAATGCGGCGTTCATTCCCTTGCCCGATACATCGGCTAAGGTAAAACAAGTGCGCCCGTCTTGCAGTTCAAAGAAATCATAAAAATCACCAGAAACCACTCTTGCGGCTAAGTTTACACCCGCTACCGGGCTATCTGAATCACCATCAAGTGGAAGAAGGCTTTTTTGTATTTCTGCAGCCAGCTCCAATTCGCGAGCCATTTTTTCCTTTTCCACAAGCTCAATGGCCATGCGCGCATTCAAGATTGCTAGGCTCGCCGATGCTGCTAGCGTTTCAAGCAGTTTAAGGTCTTCGTTGTTAAAAAGATTATCGCCGCCATGTTTGTTGACCATTTCGATTGCGCCAATTTTTTCATCCTTGATTGCAAGCGACGCACAAAGGATTGATCGGGTGGTGAATCCGCTTTTTTGATCAACTGTATTATTAAAAGACAGATCCTTAGATACGTCGCGAACTATTTCCGCAACCCCGGTGCTTACCACGCGCCCAACAATGCCTTCGGTTGCATTGATTGTTAGGCCGGAAATATCAACCGGGCCGAAACTGGCGTGACAAACAAGCTTGTCACCATTGTCATTCAAAAGAAAAAGTGCTCCGCCCTCGGCGTTTAACATGGCCGATATGCGCTCAAGGCCAGTAGAAAAAATAGATTCTATATCCCCAGATGCGGCAAAATCACGCCCCATGGATGCGAGAATCTCTAGCTGTCTTGTGCTTTCTGTTTCACTGGCTGTTTCACAGGTCAATTATTCGCCCCCCTTTAAGGATTCTGGCTCAATATGACCCAATAGGTCAATTTCCCATAAAAATCTGTAAATGCAAATAATGTAATATAAACAAAGTGATCATCGATATTTTTGGCTATATTCGTAGATAAAAAAGACTATTTTTTCAATGATGGTCCCATTATTCAACAACCAAAGGCAATAATTGGGATTATTCTAATAAGCAAAGACCATTGCCAATCCACTGAAAACCGCCCGTTTCACAAGCGTTTCAGGGGATAACTAGATTGACACCCAAGCTGCTACATAATATTGAGAGTACGGCGTTGACTTAAATCAATTTTAGTTAGGGCCGCAGCATTTGCCTATGCGGGGGGGTCTCGTAAAGGCAATTATCAACATTCACCCAATCATGGGGAGGGACAATGACAACAGACGCACACGCATCCGCGCATGCACACGCTCATCACTGGGAGTGGAGCTGGGCACCAATGGCCGTAGTTGCAGGAACTTTTTTTCTTCTGCCTATCACTTTTGCTGCCTTCTTCGTTTATGATAATTCCATGGCTACTGCTATTGCAGGCGGTCTTGGTGTTGTTTTGGTACTCGCAGGCGTAGCCAAATGGGTAGACGAAGGCCTTACACAGGTACCACTTATTGCCAACGTATCGACCATCGGTCTTCCGATATTTATCGTTTCAGAAATTTTCATCTTCCTTTCGCTGTTTGCCAGCTACTGGATGATGCGCCTTGGCGTTACATCATGGCCACCTGAAGGAACACCGGAAATCAGCAAGATTATCCCGTTGGTTATGACGGTAATCCTTGTTACATCTTCATTCACCATTCATATAGGTGAAGAAAAGCTTGAACACGGTGATCGTTCTGGTTTTAACAAATGGCTTATAATCACTATTGTTTTAGGTACTTTGTTCCTTGGCTTGTCCATGTATGAATACAACCACCTAATCCATCTAGATTTTGTTCCGTCTACAAACATCTATTCCACTGCGTTTTATTCAATTACCGGTTTCCATGCTTCGCATGTGTTCATCGGTCTTGCGGTGTTTATAGCAGTGCTAATCCCATCGTTGGGCGGTCGCACAAATAAAGCGTTTGTAACGTGTGCTTCTGTTTACTGGCACTTTGTTGACATCATCTGGTTCTTCGTCGCTTCCCAGTTGTATTTCTGGTAGGGCGCGGAATTAAGGTTGGTTAATTCAATGTCATTTATAAAAACCGTAATAGTAGGTTCCCTCCTCATCTGGGCTGTTGCCACACCGGCAGCGGCCCAGTACGGCGGTCCTGTTCCGGTTTCTGACATTGACCCAGCTGTTTTCCAGATTGATGAAACCAAATTTTTAGGCAAGAAAGTCTTGGCCGACTTGCCTTTGGTTGATGCTGCGGGCAAGGAATTTACCCTTGCACAAAAGCTAGACAGGCCAACAGTTTTGGTTCTTTCTTATTTCACCTGTGATGGAAGTTGTTCCATCATTAATCAGGATCTAAAGGCACAACTCGAAGACATAAAGGACATGAGCCCGGGTAAGGATTTTAACATCGTTACCTTGTCGTTTGATAAAAACGATAACTCTGAAACCCTTAATATCTTCAAGAAAAATCTAAAAATGCCTGAAGTAATGGAAAAAGGATGGACCTTTGGCACGTTCAAAAATCCGGACGATATAAAACTATTTACTGATAATATTGGTTTTACATTTTTTTGGTCACCCCAGGATCGAGCATTTTTCCATCCCGGGGCTTTTATGTTCCTGACGCCCAATGAAGGTCGTCTGGCGCGTGTTCTTTATGCCCTTAGTTCGGGCTCTAAAGACGTAAAACTTGCAGTACTCGATGCTAAGGGGGGTAATTTCAGGCCCAGTGAGATCATCGATTACGCCGTAAGTCTTTGTTACAGCTACAACTACAAGGAAGGTAAATATACTTACAACATTCCTATGTTTGTTGGCGCTGGTTCGTTGACCCTTGGGGTCACGTCATTTGCTGTATCCGTCTTGGTATTTCGCCGGCGGAGGAGAATGAGGGAGGTCCATTCATGAGATTATTAACAGCTACTTTAACTATGGCGGCAACCGTGTTGCTAGCCACTCAGGCATCGGCAGAGGGTGCTCTGGCAAATCCGCCTGAATCTTGGGAACATCTCTGGGCAGAGGTGATGATTGATTTGTATGTAATCGGGGGCATCTTTGGTGCCGCTGCTATTTATATGCTTTTTAAGTTCAAGGCCAAAAGCCCGGATCAGGTTGGCACTGCCAAACCACTTAGCGCGGTGCAGGCAATTTCTTGGGTTCTTATTCCGGCTGCCATTTTCATGGCTGATGACTTTTTTCTTGCCGCTAATGGCTGGACTGTCTGGAACGAATATCGTCGTGTTCCAGAAAATGCCATGGAAGTAAAAGTCACCGGTTACCAGTGGTACTGGGAATTTGAATACGAAGATGGCACCGTAACAGAAGATCTGGTTGTGCCTGTTGGCCAGCCAGTTGTTCTACGCATGACATCCGAAGACGTTATTCATGACTTCGGTCTGCCCTACTACCGCGTAAAAGAAGACGTCATGCCTGGTCGCATTACTTACATCTGGATTAACCCAGCTGAAGCAAATGAATCCTTTGTTCAGTGCGCTGAATATTGCGGAGCAGATCATTCAAACATGTGGACTTCGGTTCGTGCCGTACCGCAAGAAGAATTTGATGCTTGGCTAAGCGCAAGCGCTGATGACCCAACGTTTGATATTGGTGAATGGCGTACAAGTTGGACAGAGCAACAAACATCTCAAGGGATAGCATCACGCTAAGGTTTGGTGTCGAGCTTAGAAGGAGAAAAGTAAAATGAATACACCTAGTGCAACCGCAGGACACGCTGCGACACCAGCTTGGAAGGAGTGGTTATTTACCACCGACCACAAGCGTATTGGTGTTTTGTATCTTGTTGGCTCAATGGCGGCGTTTGGCGTTGCTGGGCTGATGGCGCTTATCATTCGTCTAGAACAGATGAACGTAGGCATGCAGTACATCACGTCGGGAACCCAATACAACGGCTTCCTTTATTTTCACGGGGCCGCAATGATTTTGGCGTTCCTTATTCCGGGCCTTACGGGCTTTGCCGCAAACTATTTCCTGCCACTGATGATCGGTGCCAGGGACGTGGCATTCCCGCGCATCAATGCCTTTAGCGTATGGTTGTTCTATTTCGCCATCGTTCTAGCTTTGCTGTCGTTTGTTATTCCGGATGCTCCGGATATCATGTGGACCGGTTATCCGCCGTATTCCATTACCACGGCTGGTAACACATCGTTTTATGTGTTTACCGTTCACCTGCTGGGCTTCTCGTCCATTCTTGGTGCGGTTAACTTCCTAGTGACCGTTATTTACATGCGGGCACCGGGCATGGGCTGGAACCAGTTGAACATGTTCACCTGGACCACAGTTGCCGCATTTGTTCTACAGCTTATTTTCATTCCGGTGCTTGCCGCCGCTGTGACCTTGTTGCTGTTTGACAAATACCTTGGCACCCATTTTTACGATCCAAGTGCTGGTGGTGACGTATTGCTGTATCAAAACCTTTTCTGGTTTTACTCGCATCCAGCTGTTTACGTTATTTTCTTACCAGCTGTTGGCATTCTGTTTGAAATCCTTTCAACCATGGGCAAAAACGCGGTCTTTAACTACAAGGCCGCTGTTTATGGTGGTATCTGGGGTATCGTCGGTATTGCTGGCATCGTGTGGATCCATCACCTTTATGTAACCGGCATGCCAGATTGGCTTCGTCTTGGCCACATGGTCACGACCCTGCTTATTTCGGTTCCGGTTGGTATCCTCACCCTTTCCATGTGGGGAACGCTTTGGAAAGCAGCTATCACCTATAACACTGCAATGATGTATGCCGTTTCTTGTCTCTACCTAATTCTTTTGGGTGGCTTGACCGGTATTCCATTGGCATTGCCGTCACTGACGCTTCACCTTTCGGAAACGTCTTATGTGCACGCGCATTTCCATTTCATCATGGCATTGTTCTCGGCATTTGCCTTGTTTGGTGGCATTTACTACTGGTTCCCAAAAATGACCGGTCGTTATGCTGATGGTGCAGTTGCTACACTTAGCTTCTGGTGCAACTTCATCGGTGTTAACGTGACCTTCTGGCCACTGTTCATCATCGGTGTTGAAGGCATGCCTCGTCGTTATTGGGATTATCAAATGTTCCCACAATTCGAGAGCTATCATCACATTGCCACCTATGGTGCGTTCATAGTTGGTTTTGGAATGCTTTTGCAGTTTGGTAACTTTATCTACTCTGCAGTAGCAGGCAAAAAAGCACCGCTTAATCCTTGGAACTCACAGTCCTTGGAATGGACCCACACTCAGTCCCCTCCGGGACCGGGCAACTTCATTGATGATGTTGTAGTGGATGAAAACTGGTCACCTTATAACTACAGTAAATAAGGGTTAAGTTTTCAAACAAATATCGCTGAAAGCGGGGATCGGAAACGATCCCCGCTTTTTGTTGGCTTTTTTATTGGCCTAAATCTAGGCCTTTCCTTGCCTAAGCTGGGCCCAAGGGTTATACATCAAACACAAAATACATCACCCAAAAATGGGCCCAAGGGAGGGACCGATGGAAGATCAAAAAAACGAACCGATAGACAACCCGCAAGACAGCGGCAATAAAAACCGGGGTATAAGCCTAAGCGGAAGAAAAATTTTTTTCACCTTATTATTATTGGTTGTTGTACTGACCATGTACATCGGCACTTATTATAAAATTGTCCATTATGGCCCCTGAGAAAATTCGGAATTTGTATTAATGATTGAATTGGGCACCATCCCCCACATAAATGCGGTCATCAATGCCATAACGGTAGTTGTGCTATTGGCTGCTAGATATTTTGCAAAAGCAGGTAATGAAAATGCCCACAAAAAAGCGATGATGGTTGCGTTTTCTTTATCGGCACTATTTTTGGGATTTTACCTGACTTATCATTTCAATTCACAATTAGCCAAATTTGGTGGCGAAGGAATTATCAGGTCGGTTTATTTCACCTTGCTGATAATTCATGTGATTGGCGCGGCGCTTATTGTTCCATTGGTACCAATTGCCGCGGTTCGCGGTATCAAGGCGCACAGCGGTGATGCGCTTATGCGTGAAAAACATAAAAAAATTGTTGCCATTACCTGGCCGCTTTGGACCTTCGTGGCATTTTCCGGAACGATTGTTTATTTAATGTCATTTCATATCTGGCCCTACCAGGGATAATATAAATTATGAAGCCCATGACACCGCTAATGGAAAGACTATCGCCTGCGCTTGACGATTACAGTGTGCGCAAAGGGCTTTACCAATGGATAGTACTGGGCATATCGGCCATTGCCATTGCTGGGGCATTTGCTCTTTTATTGGCGTTTTCCCGAATACCCGGCATACAAGATATTTTTCCATGGCCGCTGGATTTTTTCAAAAAAGGTCTGGTTGTCCACGTTGTATTTTCCTTTGTGGTTTTTTTCCTTTCTGTCTTTGCCGCCGTTGCCCATATTACTGCGGCGCGTCTTGGTAATGGACGGCCAAAGTTTCCTACATTCGCATATGGGGCATACCGTCTGACCATAGTTGCATTTGTATTTTTGTTTGTTCCGGCGTGGATGAACCGTGGCCAACCAATGTTAAATAATTACGTTCCGGTAATAACTGATCCGCTTTATTATATGGCGTTAATGGCGCTGGGTATTGCCATGGCGTTAATGGCGTTTCGGGTAATACTTAATTTCCCCATACGTAAAAAAAATCGTCCAAAAAAACACGGAATGGGATTAGATATTTTAACTCTTTCAGGTGTTGGTGCATCGGTTTTTTACCTGTTTGCTTTTGCCTACGTAATGATTGCATGGACACAACTGGGCAGTCCCGATGGCCCGCCTGACCACCAATACAACGAAGAACTTTTCTGGGCCGGCGGTCACGTCATGCAATTTGTAAACGTCGCCATTACAATCGGTGCATGGTTTGCGGTTGGTGCCGCAGTTTATGGCCGCGCACCGTTTAACCCCATGGTGGTTGTGGCATGCATTGGTGTTTTGGCCTTGGGCGTATTTATTACACCACTGTTTTTCATTATATGGGAAAGCTTCAGCGCCGGTTGGTTGCAAGCATTTAGCGACCTTCAATATATTTTTGCTTTTGCTACCCTGCCAGTGGCGCTGGTGGCGTTTATGGCGCTACCCGGATTGATAAAATCCGGATTCAAACCATGGCACAATCCAGGCGTTCTTGCCGTTACCCTTAGCCCCATTGTATTTGGTATGGGTGGGATTATGGGCCTATTTGTTGACGGCCATGATACCCGCACACCAGGGCACTATCACGCCATGATAGCAGGTGTAACGCTGGCTTTTATCGGCCTTTATTTCAGTATTTTCCTACCCCTCATAAGGCGACAAGTCGCCCAACGAAAACTGGCTTTTGCCACGGTGTGGATGTTTTTTATCGGCCAAGGAATTGCCGCAATCGGTCTTTTTATCGCAGGTGGCCATGGCACGGCGCGTAAGGTAGCTGGGGCAGAACAGGGCCTAAGTTCCATTGGCGCAAAAATAGGCATGGGGCTTAATGGCGGTGGCGGCCTTTTGGCCGTAATTGGCGGTGCTTTTTTTGTGTGGATTGTGGCCACAGCATTGCTGAAAAAACCAAGTTCAAGTAAAGAAACCATGGTATAAAATCGAACTGTATACCCGATTAAAAAAACCAAAGGATTAGCAGCCCGTGGCCGAAACAACTACCAAGCAAAACCAAGACAGCAATAATGGGGAATCTTATCGATTCCACGTTGCCGACTACGCCGCCTTGCTAAAACCACGCGTAATGTCGTTAGTGGTTTTCACTGCATTTACCGGAATGTTCTTGGCGCCTGAACATATTTCATTTTGGAAAGGCTTTATCGCAATTTCGTGTATAGCCATTGGTGCGGGCGCATCGGGCGCAATTAATATGTGGTATGACCGCGACATTGATCAACACATGGAACGCACCCAAAGGCGCCCCATCCCCGCTGGCAAGGTTGAGCCAAATCAAGCACTAGTATTTGGCGTAGTGCTTTCAATAATTTCCGTTGTTGT
>JAOUJU010000018.1 GCA_029883045.1 Rhodospirillaceae bacterium | reverse complement strand
CTTCTACGTCCATGCCATCGTGCAGGCCTTTGTTGCCTTCAATAATGGCGATATCACCAGCAGATGATTTTTCTGCAAATAAAGATTTTATTTCATCTATTTCTTGGGTGTGAAAATCAAGATTATAACATGGGTGCCCTGCGGCACTGCCAAGCCACATGGGGTCTATGTAATCGGGACCTTTTTTAAAAGTTCGAACATCTTTGCCCATTGCCGCTAAGGCAGCGGCAATACCAACCGATATGGTGGTTTTGCCGGATGATTTATGTGCTGCTGATAAAAATACACGAGACATAAACGTCAAAGCCTTTTGAACGGTTAAAAAATCAGGGTTGGCTTAAACCATTAGGTGCCAAGAAGTAGCTTATCCCTGTTTCTGTTTTCCCACATTTCACTAGCTATTTTAATAGCACTATTTGGCTCATCCGCGCGCCCCATTAAACGCAAAACTATGGCCGCAGTTCCAATAATGGCGCCTGTGGCATAGTCATTTTCTTGTGTTCCGTTCCATACTGCATCCAGATGCGAAAGATCCATTTTTTCGTCTTTTTCGTAATCGTGATCATCTAGCATTGGCGGCCATAAATCTTCGGTGCGTTTGCCGTCAAGCAGCATTTGCACCACAACTGGTTTGTGTGGGCGCCGTTCTGCTTCGCCGCCTTCGCCTTTAAATACGGCCATGTTTTTTTGACCTAACAATTCAGCGGTATCACGGTGGACATCTTGATAATTAGGATGAAAAACTGTTTGCATTTCATTGGGCGCATTAAACGGGTTAAGCATTCGGGCAAATGTGTTTACCGGCGAACGCACCCCTAAAATTGGTTTTAATTCAATTATTTCCTGTAATTGCGGAACAAGGTTTGCTAGGGGCAAATAGGAAAAATTACTGGATTTGATTTGCTCTGATGCTTGTGCCAGTGACCCTGCAATGGGAATGCCAAGATGTTCCAATGCAGTGCGGGAAAACATCCTTCCTTCGGTGTGACCCTCGGTGCCCTGCATGCATATTTTAATTCCGTTTTGGCTAAGCATGAGCGCCGAAAGCAAAAACCATGGTAATTGGCGTTTCTTGCCCGAATATGATGCCCAGTCGACGTCTACTTTTGGTGCATCTTTGGGTAATTTGATAAACGATCGCGCCGCACGGACAAACCCGGCGCCCTCGCCGGGGACCTCGGTACGTACGCGCAAGATACAAAGAAAGGCCCCAAGTTGAAGCGGTTCAACCTCGCCCTTCATAATCATGGTGGCGGCTTCAAGCATCTCTTCTTCGTCTAGCGGGCGCGAAAGGTTAGGTCCGCGTCCGATTATGCGCACAAATTTGGCAAACGGATGTTCTTTGGCAACGCTCATGGTTTTATCTGCTTTCCTATAAAACTGAAGAACCTGGGCAATATAACAGCCCAGGCCCCATTAATACCCTATATTAGTGCTTATTGTGACGCTTTTTAAGCATCCTCATCGGTTGTTATATTGGCTGGGCCAATAGCTGCATCCGACAGGCTAGCTGGTAAAATTGGTAGGTATTTCACAGCCAGCATCATTATTAATAATGCGGTAGCAACCCCACCTAGCCCTAAAACTATTTCCGGCAATGATGGTGTGTAGGAATGAATGGAACCATCAAAGAACGTGGATGTTACCTCAAACCCTGGGAACATATCCATCGGATAGGCCTGACCGCCAACAATAATAATATAAACCTGAATAATGCCACCAATAATAACTAACATTGATGCAGCGTTTATGCTTTGGCACGAACGGTTGATTGCCGGATGAAATAAAAGCGTCATCGGAACGATAGTGCCTAACAAAATTTGCCCTACCCAAAATAATATTGTGTAAATTCCGCCATCAAGCAGAATAAACATTTCAACACCCATATGCTCAGGCGCATAAAGATTGGTTAGGTGCTGGGCAATATTAAAATAAAGTGCGGCCGCAATAAATATACCTAATAGATTACGCATCTGGAAAAGCAACTTATCGCCAAGCGGGCGGGCAGTGGCACGGTAGGCAGAGGTTACAAATATAATCTTGATGGCAAGGCCAAAGGCAAATGACATAGCAATAAACATTGGTGCCATGATGGCTGCATCGTAACCGGGGCGTGCCATAAGAAAACCAAAAATAGACCCGGTACCAGTCGTTAATGCTAAGCGCCAGACAAAGGCAAAGGTGCCGGCAATTTTGGAATATTTGTTAAAGCGTCGCTCCATCATCATCCATAGATAAACAATAACAACACCAAAGAAGCCTGAATAAAGATAGATGTTCCACGCAAAGATTGATTTAAAGTTTTGCTTTAGCATAGCAACGTCAAGACGGTCCGGGCGACCAAGGTCAAGAACTAAAACCAGCAATCCACCAGCAAGCAGGGAAAGGGCCATGATTGCGCTAAGTCTACCCAATGGTTTGTAGATTTTTTTACCGAACACAGACGACATGGATGCAACATTAAGCGCACCTGACGCAGCAATGATAAGGAACACCGCAAATACATGGGGCATACCCCAAACTATCTGGTTGGTCATGCCGGTTACAACGTGACCCTGGGTTTCCATATAAAATGCGGACCCAATGCCGGCCACGGCAAAAACTCCAAGCCAAGCAATAAGGGAAAGATAGTCCCCACCATTACCGGAAACTTCCTTGTATGTGTTTTTATCTATGCTGGCCATTTGTTATATCCCTTTGTAATGCACGCCTGGCTCAACACCAAGGTCTTCGCGGATGCGCCGCGTTACGTGCGCCGATACTGCGCGGGAAATTTCACTATCAGGATCGTTCAGGTCACCGAAAATTATTGCCTTTGAACCCTTAGCTTCAAGCGCTTCTACGCAAGCGGGCTGTTGGTTGTTGTCAACCCGGTGAACGCACATGGTGCAACTTTCAACCGTTCCCATGCCACGCGGCATGTGCGGCTTTTGGTTGTGCACAGGTTCGTGGACGAACGAACGGGCAGAGTAGGGGCACGCCATCATGCAATAACGACAACCAATGCATATGTGTTTGTCTACTAATACAATTCCATCGGCACGTTGCATTGATGCACCAGTTGGGCAAACATCAACACACGGCGGATTAGCGCAATGCTGGCACATAACTGGTAATGTTGCTTCGGCACCAGTGGATTTATTTTTAATTGAAACCTTGCGTACCCATTGTGGGTCTGTTGCAGGATTATTTCCGCCACCCCATCCTTGTTCGCGTTTACAGGCTGTAACAACGGTATCCCAGATGGATTTATCAGCGGTGGTATCTATCAGCATCCCCCAGCGTTGGGCAGACGTTGCGGGTTGGCCTTTTTCACGCGCGCCAGCACCGCCACCGTAAAGCATAATACCCGATGCTATGGCTATTGCACCACCGCTTGCCAGCAAGCGACGGCGTTCAATATCAATTTTTTCCTCAGTAATGGGTGGCAAGTTATTGCTGTTCATTCCGCAACGCCCCCCACATCTGATTTTGATTTTAGGTAATTTTCAAGCATGCCAAATACCAAAGCATCTTTTTCTTGATCGGTTTTTCCATGTTTTGACGGCATGGGGGGCTTGTTACCCTTTTTGATTGGGCTGGCAATGCCGGTATGGCATTCAAAACAATCAATCTTCACAGCAGCAAACTGATGACATTCAGCGCAAAACGGTTTGATGGTGCGAATGTTTCCACCCGCAACATCAGGTGATTTTGCCGCATGGCAATCAATGCATTCGTTGAGGCTATATTTTTTTCCACGAATGCCTTCGCGTAGTGTTTCGTCGCGTTGATGTTTTAGGTAGTTCATGTGATAGCGGCGCATATCATCAACTGGCTCAACGCATTGCTCGCCCTTTTCAGCCTTGGCCGGGTTTGGGCCAATGCCATTTGTGCCCTCGGCCGCATACGCGCCCCCGGCACCCAGTAGCAGGGTTAATGCTATGAACGCTATGCCTAAAATATTATTTGGCAATCGCATTGGTGATAGTCCCCTCACAAACATATTCCTTATTTACGCAATATTACTCACCTAGCCCCATCTGAATGTAACCGGTTGGGCACACATCAGAACAAACGTGACAGCCGATGCATTTAACATAATCCGTGTCGACATAACGACCCAGCGCAGTTTTATCCTTTTTAACACGGAAAACCGCATCTTGTGGGCAGTAAATTACGCAGTTATCGCATTCAAAGCACATGCCGCAGCTCATGCAACGTTCGCCTTCGTGCACAGCTTGTTCTTCGGTAAAGCCCTGAAGGCGGGTTTCAAAGTTGCCTACAACCTCATCAGGTGAGATATGCTTTTCAACACGTTCGCCACGTTCATCATACTGGAAATGACCAAGGAACAAATCGTCGTGCGGGATGATTTGTTTATCCGAGCGGTCTTCATAGTTATGAATGGCAAAAGCTTCTTCAGATGTGCCACGAACAGGTTCTTTTGAATATGGTGCTGGTTCTAGGTGGCGCTGCTGTAGTTCGCCAAGAAGGTTAAAGTGATGAACATCAACCTTTGGGCGTTGATCATCAGGATGGCCTGCCAACATGTGATCAATGCTTTCTGCAGCGATTGAGCCGTGACCGATAGCAGTGGTCAAAAGATGTGGACGGATAATATCGCCACCAGCAAAATGCTTTTCATTGCCTTCGCCTTTTACCTGATAAACAGGGGTAATGGTCATGAAGCCATTGCCGCTATCAAGTTTGCCCAAACCATCGGCTAGGTCACCCATCTGGCCAATGGCTGAAACGATAAGGTCACCTTCGATTTCAAACTCGGTTCCTTCGGTCGGGATTGGCCTCATGCCATCCATTGTGCATTCGCACATTTTAAGACCACGGGCACGTCCGTTATCATCTAGCAAAACTTCCAAAGGCATAACACCACCCTTGATATCAACACCTTCATGCAGGGCGTCGTCACGCTCACGTTCGGTGGCAATCATTTTGTCAACCGGGAACAGTGATGTCAGAACGGATTGAACCCCTTCACGTTGCAGCGCACTGCCAACATCGTGGGCGGTGTGCCCCAGAACAACTTCTTCGGTTCTGGCTTGTTCGTATTTAGTTGAAACGTGGCCAAGACGGCGTGCAACTGACGCAACGTCAATTGATGTATCGCCACCACCAACAACAATAACTTTCTTTGCGGTGTATTGCAGCTTGCCTTCGTTAAAGGCATCCAAAAAGTCAACACCAGTAATGCAGTTAGGTGTTCCTTCAAAACCAGGAGCAGGAAGGGGGCGACCTTTTTGTGCGCCCACTGCCCAGAAAATGGCATCGAAATCTTTCTCTAGTTGTTCGACCGTAATATCGGTTCCGATTTTGGTGTTGGTTTTTGCAACCACACCCAGATCAAGAATGCGCTGAATTTCAGCATCCAAAACGTCACGTGGTACACGATAACCAGGGATACCGTATGCCATCATGCCACCTAGTTTGGTGTGGCGTTCAAAAACGGTTACGGCATGGCCTTTCTTGCGCAGATAAAATGCAGCCGAAAGACCACCAGGTCCACCACCGATAACGGCAACTTTTTTACCAGTTTCTTTTTCTGGACCTTTAAGTTTCAGATTATTTTCAATCGCCCAATCGCCAACATACTGTTCAAGCGCATTGATGCCTACGTAATCGTCAACTTCATTGCGGTTGCAACCATCTTGGCACGGTGCAGGGCAAACACGGCCCATGACAGACGGGAACGGGTTGGCTTCGGCCATGCGGTCAAACGCATATTCCTGCCAAACCTGACCCTCAACCGGGGATTTGTCTTGCCCGCGTGCAATCGCTAGCCAGCCGCGAATATCATGACCGGAAGGGCAAGAGCCCTGGCACGGCGGTGTACGGTGCACATAGGTAGGGCATTTGTGCGACCAACCAGCCTGAAAGATATCTTCCTGAAAATCTTCCCATTTTTTGTCGCCATCTTCATAACGACGCCAAGTTAATGCTTTTTCCGCTGTCATTTTACTGTTTCCTTCTAACTTTCAACAAAGACACGGGTCGTTGCCCGCACCATAAGGGGTTGGTTATATATCTTCCTTTGCGCCCATCTGGATAGCTTCGCTTACCAGTTGATGCACGCTTACAATCATATCCATACTAAATCCGTAGTACGGCATAACCTTGGTGAATTGGCTTTTGCAAATAGCGCAAATTGCGGCCATGTGGGTTACGCCGTGATTATCAATAACATCTTTTAATGCCTCCATCCGGGGCAGGGCACCTTTTACGCGCAGTTCCATTAGATCATCCGTCAACAGGCCTCCACCGCCACCGCAACAGAATGTTTTTTCACAAGTGGTTTGCGGGTCCATATCAACAAATTTATTGACCGAAGCTTTTATTACTTCGCGCGGGATTATAAACTGCCCGCCTTCCATGTTGCCCATACTGGTAGCGCGGGCCACGTTACAGCTATCGTGGAAGGTAAGAACCTTATCATCATTGGCTGATGCATCTAACTTGATGCCGCCATTTTGAATCAATTCGTGGGTTACTTCTAAAATATGCTGGGGAACCGGATACTTGGGATCAAGGAAATCCCACGGGCCCGCAAGGGTATTAAGGAACGAATAGGCTACACGCCAAGCATGACCGCATTCACCAAAGACGATGCGTTTTACACCTAAATCAAGGGCAGCCTTGCGAATACGGTTTGATACCTTGTGCATTTGTTCGTACGAACCGATGAACATGGCAAAGTTTGCAGCCTCAGACGCATAAGATGATACCGTCCAGTTAATGCCAGCTTGATGGAAAACTTTGCCATAACCAATAAGGCCATCAACATGGGGTTCGGCAAAAAAATCAGCAGACGGTGTGATAAGCAAAACATCAGCACCTTCTTGGTCGACTGGATATTTAACCGGAATGCCAGTTTCATCTTCAACGTCTTCTTCAAGACCTTCCATGGTATCTATTAACGCTGGTCCGGGCAGGCCTAGGTTGTTGCCAATAACATGAACCTTGGCCAAAATTTCGTTGGAGTACTTGGTGCCCACACCAATGTGATCCATAATATCGCGCGCAGCCATGGAAATTTCGGCAGTATCAATACCGTAAGGACAGAAAACCGAACAACGACGACACTGTGAGCACTGGTGAAAATATTTGTACCAGTCATCCAGCATTTCTTTGTTCATTTCTTTGGCGCCCACTAATTTGGGGAACAATTTTCCAGCAGTGGTGAAATGACGGCGATAAACCGAACGCAAAAGATCTTGGCGCGCAACTGGCATGTTTTTAGGATCGCCAGTACCAAGGAAGTAATGGCATTTATCGGTGCACGCACCACATTTTACGCAACTGTCCAGATATACCCTGAGTGCCTTATTTTTTTCTAAAAGATCACCAAGCTTGGCAACGGCTTTTTCTTCCCAGTCATCAACCAATTCACCGGGAAAGCCAAGTGGTTCGTTGTGCTCGGGCTTGGCGATAAACGGCTGTGAATGTGCCATTGCATCGTCTTGAATTTTGGGATTATCCCTTAATTCACGAAACGCCGGGGTCTGGAATGTTTGGTCTGCCACTTACAAATCCTTAAAAATAAAACTTCAAAACCTAGGCCTCGCGGTCAGCATCCATGTGTGCCGCCCATGGTGCCAAATGGCGTTTTTCACGAGCGTCGTCCACCTGCGTACGTGACGGACTAAAGAACACGCCAGGCACATGCAGAAGTTTGCTAAACGGAAACACAATCATCAGTGTGGCAACGGCACCCAAATGTATTAACAATGGCCCGTCTGCCGGCAGGGGCTGTAGGTCGAACCTAAGCAACCCTAAGAAAAATATTTTCACTTGCACGATATCGGTGCGGGCTACGAATTTCATACCCAGACCAGTTGCACCAATAAGCACCAAGAGGGCCAGCATTAGGTGGTCTGACGGGCTTGAAATATAGCGAACGCGCTCAACCAAAAAACGCCTTGCCCACAGGCCAAGCAAGCCCGCTACCATTGCCATGCCACCGTAAATGCCGAACGGCTGAATAAACACAACCCAGCCCCATGCAGGTTCAATGAAGTAACGCATGTGCCGCGCCAATGCTAGCAACAGACCAGCATGAAACAGTACTGCTAAAATCCAAATCCAGCGGTTTGATTTGAACAGGCTTTCAAAAAATGTAACTTCGCGCATCATGCGAAAAACAACACCAGTTCGGGTCATCGGTGCGGGCATTATCGGAATCTTTAGCGGTGACGGCGTTACGATGTACGATCTTATTTTTACTACAAGACCGATAATCAAAATTGCAGTCGCTGCGTAAAAAAGAACCGCATAAGCAATTGTCAGTACTGACATGGCTGGTTAGCCCTCAAAACTAAAGTTATTTTTTTATAAATTGAAAAACAAATAAGAAGTTTAAAAAATCAAAAAAACACCGGAGGGCAGGGTAAAAATATATCCCACCCTCCGGATAATTAAATTATACGCAACCAGTAGGCTTAGGAAGACCGGCAACTTTACATGCCTGCTTAGCTGGGCCATATGGGAACAGTTCGTAAAGGTATTTGTTGGAGCCTTTTTCTGGGCCAAACTTTTTCTTTACTGCCTTAACCAGCACGCGAACGGCCGGGGCGATTTGATATTCGTTGTAGTATTCACGAAGAAAATCAACAACAGCCCAATGTTCATCGGTCATTTCCAAACCTTCAGCATCGGCAATGATCTGTGCCAGATCACGGTTCCATTGCTGAACGTCAGTGATGTATCCTTCTTCGTCGTGTTCGATTTCTGCGCCATTTACGCTATATGCAGCCATTTTAAAGTCTCCTTTGGGTTTTAATGTCTTTGTTTTTAATTTCTATTGCCCCTTAAAATAAGGGCGGTTAGTTCTGAGCCTAAAGCCAGGGGGTTACACCGTCGTTGTTTGCAACAAGATCGACAAAACCTGCATAATCGACAACTTTAATGCCATCAATAAGCTGACCTTCGGCAAGACCACGGGCTTTCATGTCCGGGCCAAGTACATAAACAGAATTGTCTTTAACAGCGTTGGCAACTATGTCGGAAACTGTTGTTCCGCTCATTGCGCCGTAAACACCATCTTCCATCAGAAGAATGGCGCTGCCTTTTTTGGAAAGACGCAAGCAGCTATCAAGGCTGCCACGTTCAAAGGGTGATTTGTTAACTGTGTGAAGCATGATTTAATCCCTTATCCGCCAATAACCGCATCAGATGTGGCCAATACGTCGGCCAATTCTGCGCTCGAAAGAACCTCAACCGTGACCTTGAAGTCATCGGGCGTTAAGCCGCGGGCTTCCATTGATTCTTTTTCAACGATGATGCGCCAGTTCATATCCATATCTTCGTCTTCGTCAGCATCTTCTTTTTCCATTTCGATGATGCCGTAGGTCGGAAGAAAATTTTTCATTTCCAGATCTGCCGTGTCTTGACCTTTTTTGATCTGGAAAACGCCATCATCTACAAAAACGATGTTAGCGTGTTGTTCGAATGCAGCGGAAATAAGAACGCTTTCCAGAACCTCAAGTGCATAAATTGTGCCGTAAGGCGCTTTGCGATTAAGGAAGGTGATGGTCTTTTTTACGCCTTCAGTTTCAAAATTGTACTCAGCCATTTTTTTGCTCCTTAATCGCCAAACATTACAAGACGGTCTGTTCCCATTGCCGCTTCGGTCAGTTGACCAAGGCCGGAAATGCGAAAACCATCCATAAGGTTATCTTCAACGATACCGCGGCGAAGGCCGGCTGCGACACAAACCACAAGATCTACATCTTTCTCGATGGCAAGATCGCTCCAGCGTTTGACCACATTGCGGTCATCTGCCTGCGGGGCGGAAAGTTTATTAGCGTTATAAACACCATCATAATAAAAAAATACGCGGGGGACTTCGTGCCCTTTTTCAATTGCGGCTTTTACAAACTGGTAAGCCGAATCTGAAGCCTGGTGTGTGAATGGCCCCTCGTTTACTAGAATTCCAAATTTCATAAATAGTTTTCCTGATATTTATTCGCTCTTCATGGGGACGGCGGGTTGCCGCCCCCATGTCGAAACAATCGTCTTTTGTTTATAGATGAACGTGGCTAGATGCGTTCAGTGCATTACGTCCGCCACGCCAGTCTTCAATGTGGAACTTGGTAAATGGCAAGCCTGTTAATTCAAAGAATTTTGGCCAGCCAATACGGTCAATCCATTCGTTCATGCGTTCCCAAGGTTTACCACCTTCTTTGTAGGCATAAAGGATTTTAAGAACGACCTCGGTTGCTTCCGGCCAACGCGGTGCGTTGTTAGGAATTCCTGCAATTACCAATTTGTGGAAGCTTGGCTTGGAACGGGTGGATGAATGTTTGCCACCAACCCAGATAGCCAATTTTGAATGCTCAGGATCGTTGATTTGCATCGGTGGGCACGGCGGGAAGCACGCACCACAGCAAATGCATTTCTTTTCGTCAACTTCCAAAGTTGGCTTGCCGTTAACCAATGCTGGGCGAATAGCCGCAACCGGGCAACGAGCAACAACTGCTGGGCGTTCGCACATGTTAGAAACCAAATCATGATTAATGATTGGTGGCTTGGTGTGCTGAATGTTAATGGCGATGTCACCTTGTCCGCCACAGTTAATCTGGCAGCATGATGTGGTGATTTTAACGCGGTTCGGCATTTCTTCGTGCTTGAACTCGTGATACATGGCGTCCATCAACGATTTAACTACGCCCGAAGCATCGGTACCGGGAATATCGCAATGCAGCCAACCCTGAGTATGAGAAATCATCGAAACCGAGTTACCGGTACCACCAACAGGGAAGCCAGCGCCTTCTAGTTTTTCGATTAACGGCTTTACTTTGCCTTCATCGGATACGGTATATTCAATGTTTGAACGGGTGGTAAAACGAACATGACCATCGGCAAATTCGTCAGCAATGTCACATAGCTTGCGGATGGTGTGAATATCCATCTGGCGCTGGGTGCCTGCTTTTACTGTCCATACTTCGTCACCGGATTTGGCAACGTGGTGCAGAACGCCAACTATAGGGCGATCGTGCCAGTCCCATGCACCGTAGTTTTTCTTCATTACCGGGTGCATGTATTTCTGTGGATCTGGAACACCACATTCGTCCGGCATCCGGGGTGCTTCTTGAGCCTCACTCATTTTTTATTCTCCAAACTTAACAAACTTAATATTTAATGTTGGCTATCAAAGTTGCTGTGTGCTTATTCGGCAGCAGCAGTTCCTTTGCGCTTATTCCATTTTGCAACTTCTTCGTCCCAATCATCCATGCGAACGTAAGAACTGGTGCGGGGGTGTGTGACCATGTTTGGATCAACATCAACACCAACACCTTCGAGGAAGTTTACAAGACCAATACGTTCAATCATTTCGCCGGTGCGTTCGTGTTCAAGCGCATTATCAGCAAAAAATTCAAGAACGTTTTCGGAAAGCTCAACCAGCCATTCGTAATCTTCTTCTGAATCCATTTTGTGGAAAGGAATAAGAACGGTACCCATAAGATCACCGATCTTCAGGGTGCGCTTGCCACCAACCAAAATAGTTACGCCTTTTTCATCACCAACGCTAAGTGCTTTGGTGCATACGTTAATGCAATGCATGCATTTCACGCAGCTTTCATTGTCAATTTCTAGCGTATCATCATCGTTCAATGAAAGTGCGCGGGTTGGGCACATGTTAACAACCTGGTCATTGAAACCTTTGCGACCAAGTGTCTCAACGATTTTTTTAATTTCGTCTTGCTTAACCTTGATGTCATCTTTCCATGTACCAAGAACGGCAAAATCAGAACGGTGCGATGCGTTAACGCAATCGTTGGCACAGCCTGAAAATTTAGCCTTGAATTTATATGGAAGTGAAGGGCGATGCATATCATCAAGCATGTTGTTGATAACCATGCGCATGGCTTTTGCCTCATCATAGCAAGACTGTTCGCAACGGGCTGCACCAACGCAGCTCATTGATGTGCGAACGCCGGCACCAGCACCACCAAGATCAAATCCCATTTCGTTCATTTCATCAAACGCGGGCTGTACATTTTCAGATGAAATGCCCTGCATCATGATGTCGCCAGATTGACCGTGAAGGGCGATAAGGCCAGAGCCATACTTTTCCCAAACATCACAAAGCTCGCGAAGAACCTTGGTGTCGTAATGCATGCCAGCTGGCGGCATTACGCGCATGGTGTGGAATTCTTTGCTTTCTGGAAATTTGCTAGATACTTCTGAAAAGCGCGGGATAATACCTGCGCCATATCCGCGCACACCAACGGTTCCGCCTTTCCAATAACCTTTGCGGGTTTCGTATGAATGTTCTAACTGTCCCAAAAGGCTATTGACCATGGGGGCATATTGCTGGTCTTCGTCTGACGCCAAATGTTTTAGCCCGGTAATGAAGCTGGGCCAAGGGCCGCTCTCGAGCTGATCCAGTAGGGGAGTATCATGTTTTTTTGTAGCCATTGCTTTTCTCTCCGCAAAGTTAATTGTTCGATCTTGTTATGTGTTAACTGCAAATACCTGACTAAAATAAAGTGCAAAAAAGACTGAGGTTAAAAACCCCTTCTAATAAGACCGTTTGTCCGATCTATATTATTGCACCTTGTTTAGCGTTAGGTACTTACTAATTATATAGGTACTTAAACCCGCAAGGTCGCGTATGTTTTTTAATCGTATCCAAATTGGGAATGTAATTTTCCCGTTATAGCCAAAACCTGTTTTTTTCTTTTTACTGGCAGCGGCTTAATTTTTTAAGCTCACCTGCCAACGAGCGGGTTTTCCCGCTTTCTAATCCTTATTTTCAATATATATAATATTACGTCAATCTAATATGTCTATTGTTAAAGAACTTTATAGTGTATTTTTATGATCATTCCTTTCGTTTCAGGCACTTGTAGGTGTTAAAAGTTTCACAATTAGGCAGTAAAATGACTAAAATGACAGAATTCATAGGACTTTCGCTTCGGAATCGCCCGTATTTTTTCTAAAATCCAAAAAATACACTGAATTGAATACATGGGTATGACATTAACATGGCTTTAACCGCTTATTTTGACCCAAATACAGTTTTGTTGGACGACAAAACCTTTGAAGGATCGCCGTTTTCCTTGTCTGGCGATGCCAATAATGATGCCTATCTGGCATGGCGAGAGAAAAAACTGGCTGATTTCCCTGATTTTTCTGAAATTACTGTTGATGTTGGTGATGGGGCCAGATTTACATTATCTGAATCAAAAAAGATAAGATCGCTGCTAAAAAGGTGCGGAATGGCTATTTTTAGAAGCTCTGATGCCATGGCCAGCTCGGGAGATGAATCCCATGGCCGTGATGTCGTTTCCGGCATTTCCAAGCATTTTTGCCTAAAAAATCCAGATAAAAACCCTTATGCAGATGAAGATGCCCTTACTCCACTGCATGTTGCTGCGGGCAAGGCCAGAATAGAGGAAGGGCGCAAACTTTATATACCATACACCGACAAAGCCATAAATTGGCACACAGATGGGTATTACAACCTGCCTGATCGAACAATAAGAACTATGCTCCTTTATTGCGTTCGCCCGGCTAAAAGCGGTGGCGCAAATATGTTGTTTGACCCGGAAATGGCATATTTGCTTATGCGAGATGAAGACGTTGAGATGGTTAGGGCCATGGCCCACCCCCAAGCAATGACTATTCCGGCCAATGAAATAGATGAAGCAGTAACAAGAGAAGATGTTACTGGACCGGTGTTTTCTATTGACCGGATAGATGGTTCTTTGCGCATGCGCTATACCGCAAGAAAGAAGAATGTAGTTTGGCGTAATGACACCAATACAATCAAGGCGCTTGGGTTTCTTGAAAACATGTTTAGTGAGGCAAATGCAAAAAACAACAAATTCATGTTTGAATATGGGTTGGGTGCGGGTGAGGGGCTTATCTGTAATAATATTCTTCACACACGCACATCATTTGTTGATGGCGAACAGGAAAATGAAAAACGATTTATATTACGTGGGCGTTACAAGCAACGCATAGCTCAAATATAACGGTAA
>JAOUJU010000223.1 GCA_029883045.1 Rhodospirillaceae bacterium | reverse complement strand
CAAAAGAACCCACGCAACAGGTTGGGCGATAACAAAAATCAGCACTAGAAATAAAATTGCAAACGGAAGATCGGCAACCAGTAGCGCCGAAGCACCTGAAAGGGTATTGCGAACCGTATCAACATCACGAAATAATGACGACCAATAATCAGAAGGCTGGCTTTCAAGCATTTGTAACGGCAGACGCATAAGTTTGCGAAACAGCCTGCGTCCTAGCAATACATCAACCTGCAAAGCTACGGTTTGTAAAATTCGTGCTCGCGATTGACGCAACACATAATCAAAAATAAGGACAAGCACCATGCCGACCAGCAGACCCTGCAGTGTGCTGATGCCAGCGTTGTAAACAACGCGGTCGTAAACCTGCAAAACAAACACCGGAACTGCCAACGCCAGCAGATTTACGAAAAATGACATGGCCACAATTTCGCGGAATACTGGTGCAATCGGCTTTAGGAACGGTTTCAGCCAACTTCTGGGCGACGGGTCTTCCAAGTCTTCTGTTTCCCTCTGAAAAGCATTAAATATTTGGACAATTCTGATCTCAAAGCCAGATTTATCCCAAGTTTTACGCCCCTGATAGCATTTAACCCAAAATCATCTTATCCCGGAGTTAATATTAAATGAAGAAAAAAAGGGGAACATATCAAGTTTCATCATTGGATTCCAATGGGTTGCACAAAAAACATGAGTCCTTACAACAACTTTGAGCAAAGGTAGGGAGAAATTGGGCCAAATTCATTCAAAACAAAGGATAAGTGAGCTCTTGCCTCCATGGCCGTGCCCCGGCATTCTAGGGATTGATAATGCTTTGGTTTTTGACTGCAATAGCCGAAATATCGGCTAATTGGGATTTTAAGGGGGAGGCGGGCACCACAAGGTTCCCGGACTGGTAAAAAATGGGGAAAACCCTAAAGAAAATATTCAGTTTTGATCGAATAATCGGCGTTGCCATGTTAGGGGCATTTATTTCGCTGTTTGTTGTCGACCCTTACCCGGTTCAGTTTTTGCGCGTCAAGGCATTCGATATGTATCAACGCATACAGCCGCGCGAGATACCGCCAATACCATTACAGCCAGTGGCGATAATCGACCTTGATGAACGCAGCTTGTCGGAAGTCGGCCAATGGCCGTGGTCGCGCCTAACGATTGCAAAAATGGTTGCCAATCTTTTGAACAGTGGCGTTGCCGTGGTTGCGTTTGATATTGTCTTTCCTGAACCCGATCGGATGAACCCCGAAGGTATAGTTGAATCATTGTTTAACATTGATGATGCGACCCGGGGTGCAATTTTAAAATTACCTAGCAATGATGACCTTCTTGCCAATGTGGTAAAGCAGGGCAATGTTGTTCTGGGGCAGGCTGGTTATTGGGACGTGCGCCCAGAATCATCTGAACCACCGATAAGCAAATCTGTTGCATGGAAAGGGCTTGTTCCCGGCGCGCCCAAACCACACGCATTTTTACCATCATTTCGTTCTATGGTGCGCAACATTGAAGTAATCGAAAAAGCAGCCAAAGGGCACGGTATTTTCTCGTTGGTACAGGAAACAGACGGCATAGTACGCCGTGTTCCAACCCTTTTTCAGTATGGTGGTGAAATATACCCAGCACTTTCGGTTGAAATGATGCGCGTAATGTTTCAACGACGCACCATAGTTGCCGATGTTGGCTTGACCGGAATTGAAGGTGTGGGCATAGCACCAAAAAAACTTACCGATGCGCTTCGCGGGCTTTATCGCCAGCTTCTAACCCAAACCGGGGAAACCGAAGCATTAAAAATGGTAGATAATTTTTTTCCAGATGGATTATTAAAGCTCCCGACTGATGGCAAGGGAAGGATGTGGCCGTATTTTTCCAAAAGCGATCCATCCAAATACATATCCGCTGTTGACGTATTAAATAACAAGGTTGATCCAAAAAAATTGCGCGGCAAGATGGCAATTATTGGAACATCTGCGGTTGGTATGTTGGATATTCGCGCCACCCCAATTGATTCAGTCATTCCAGGGGTTGAGGTTCACGCCCAAGTAATTGAAGCCGCATTCAGCGGTGCGTTTCTTTCACGCCCGGCGTGGATAAATGGTGCAGAAATATTGCTCATTGCCTTGGGCGGGGTATTAATTATTTGGCTGGTGCCAAGCGTGGGCGCCAAGTGGACATTAGCTGTATTTTTATTGCTGGCTGGTGGGGCTTCCAGTGGTTCGTGGTATTTGTTTACAGAAAAGAAAGTCCTGTTTGATGTGACCTTTGCGGTCGGGGCAATGTTTTTTCTTTATACTACGCTGACGTATCTAAACTTTTCACGTGAAGAAGCGCAAAAGAAACAAACCCGTGATGCGTTTTCAAAATATCTTTCACCTGACATGGTTGAATCGGTTGCTGCCGACCCCAGCAAGTTAAAGCTGGGTGGTGATAAGCGCGATATGACATTGCTTTTTTGTGATGTGCGCGGTTTTACAACAATTTCAGAACAGTTTGATGCCGAAGGGTTGACCGCACTTATCAATAAACTTTTGACCCCGCTTACCAATGTTATTATGGGGCACAAGGGCACGGTCGATAAATACATGGGCGATTGCATTATGGCGTTTTGGAATGCCCCGTTGGATGACCCTGACCATGTTTACAATGCATGCGTCTCGTCACTTTTGATGATTGGGGAAATGGGGCCGTTAAATGATAGGCTTGAGATTGAAGCCAAGGAAGAAGGACGCAAACATATCCCGCTGAAAGTTGGCTTGGGCTTAAATACCGGTGAATGCGTTGTTGGTAACATGGGATCAGACCAGCGGTTTGATTATTCGGTTCTGGGCGATACGGTCAACCTCGCATCCCGATTGGAAGGGCAAAGCAAAAGTTACGGCATGAATATAGTTTTGGGGCCAACCACATGTAGTGCGGTTAAAGACAGATTGGCAACAATTGATCTTGATTATATTCAGGTAAAAGGAAAAACCGAAGGAACCTACATTTATGGCCTTATGGGTGATGGAGAAATTAAAGAAAAACCAGAATTTATAAATCTGCAAAATAAAATAGTTGATGCAATGAAGGCGTATCGCGAACAGCGCTTTGACGAAGCTGCAGATCTGTTTAAAGAAATTCGCACGCTTGGCGATCAAGAACACAAACCATGGAATCTAGATGTAACCTTAGATGTGTTGTGTGATTTGTATGATGAACGCATTGCCGAATATAAAATCAATCCACCGCCCGCCGATTGGAATGGCGTGTTTGTGGCGACTTCAAAATAATACCCGAAGCATGGTCGATCTTGATGGCTAGAAATAAATTAAAAATAAATCCAAAAAAAACAGCGTTATTGTTAATTGATTTTCAAAACGATATCGTTTCAAAGGGCGGTATAATTGCACCCAATAACGACGATGCGCTTTTGCGCTTTGCCCAAGCAATAGCCAACGCCAAGCGTGCACTTGAAGCCGCCAGAAATTCAGGCATCCTTGTGCATCATGTCCGTCATTGTAATACTGATGATGCCGGCAATCATGTTGGCAACCCGCACGGCAAGTTGGTAAATTATATACATTCATCG
>JAOUJU010000017.1 GCA_029883045.1 Rhodospirillaceae bacterium | reverse complement strand
CGATGAAGGCGTTTCTTCGCCCAGCGAAGTCAAAAAAATCTACAGTGCGCCGGGGGTGTCCGATTCGCCAAACGCAGAAGGTGGATTTATTAGCTCAATCTCAAAGGCACGTGGCCAGTTGCCATTTCCGGCGATTGGGCGTTTGGTCGGGCTCTATGGGCAGGATCTGGGAAATGGTATAACGCGTAAGGGTATTTCCATAGAAACTAGGAACCAAGCACAGATAATATCGCCGTTTGATGGTAGGGTGGTGTTTTCCGGCCCTTTTCGTGGATATGGCCAGCTATTGATAATAGATCACGGCGAAGGATATCATAGCCTACTTGCGGGACTGGGGCGAATTGATGCAGTTTTGGGCAATTCCGTGCTAGCCGGCGAACCAGTCGCGACCATGAACGAAGCTGGTGAACAGCCAGTTCTGTATGTTGAGTTTCGTCACAATAATGAACCGGTTAATCCGCTACCGTGGCTTACCGAACGCAAAGGAAACAACCAAGGATGAAAAATAAAAACTTAAAAATTGCCCTGATTGGCTCTTTTGTAACTTTTTTTGCTATTTCAAACAGTGGACAAGCCGCCGAGGTTGATAAACAAAAAACCTATGATCTGCTCAACCTGTTTGGCGAGGTATTTGAAAGGGTGCGTTCCCAATATGTTGATGATACCGATGATCAAAAACTTATCGAATCAGCAATTTCTGGAATGATTAATTCGCTTGATCCGCATTCCAGTTACTTAGACCAAAAAACATTTTCTGAAATGCAGGTTCATAACAAAGGTGAATTTGGTGGTCTTGGCATTGAGGTCACTATGGAAAATGGCTTAGTTAAGGTTATATCTCCGATTGACGATACGCCTGCATTTAAAGCAGGCATAAAACCGGGTGATTTTTTTACTCATCTTGATGGTGAACCTGTTATCGGCCTAACGCTGAATGAAGCGGTTGATAAAATGCGCGGCAAGGTAGGCACCGATATAAAACTAACCGTATTGCGCGAAGGCAGCGACCCGTTTGACGTAACAATAATTCGTGCGGTTATAAAAATAAGAACTGTGCGTTCAAGCGTAGTTGATAACATTGGTTATGTTCGTATAACACAATTTAATGCGCAGGCATTGGCAGGGCTAGAAAAAGCCTTTGATAAATTTAACAAAGAACCGGGCAAGGGAAAACTACGCGGACTGGTAGTTGATCTTCGCTCAAATCCGGGCGGGCTGCTTGACCAAGCGGTCTCAATTTCCGATGCATTTTTAGATAGTGGTGAAATTGTTTCTATTCGCTCTAAGAAAAAACCCGAAGAAAGCCAACGTTTTCAGGCTAAAAAAGGCGACATTTCTGGCGGCATTCCGATTGTTGTTATGATTAATGGCGGGTCGGCTTCGGCCTCGGAAATTGTTGCTGGCGCTTTACAGGACCATGGTCGGGCAATACTTTTGGGGACCAAATCATTTGGTAAAGGTTCGGTGCAAACCATTCAGCCGTTAACTGGATATGGTGCAATTAAAATAACCACATCCAGATATTACACACCATCGGGAAGGTCTATACAATCTGTTGGCATAACGCCCGATATCATTGTTCCACTGGCTAAGCTTGAACCAATTGAACAGTCAAAATTGCGCCGTGAAAGAGATCTTCGTGGTGCGCTTGATAAGGACAATGGAAAAACCAAAGATCAAAAAGAATCAGAAAAAACAAAGACTGCACCGAATGGTGCAAATGACAATAGCGAAGCAACGGATGAATCAATCGATGCTAATGATTACCAGCTTAGTCGTGCCTTTGATTTAATTCGTGGTATTACACTTTTTCAGGAAATGAAAACAAGTGAACGTAAATAACTTGTCATATGCCTGGACATACATAAGGCAGTGGAGAATAAATCAGTGAAGTTGCCCATTAAAATCAAACTTGACGCTCTAAAAGGTGTGATCGGCAAGCTTGGTGCTGTAAAGGGCATGCTTGGAATTTTTGGAAAGAAAAAGAAAAAAAAGAAAATTGATGACGAGGATATTGATGAAGATGACTTTATCCCTTCATCATCACGTGACAAAGATGACGACGACATAGACGATAGCCCCAGGGGGGCTAAAGGCCGCAAAGACAGCATTGACGACGACGAGGACGAGGACGGCGAAGAGGTCCCCGACTTCGATGAGGAAATGACCGACGAAGAGCTGGCTGAAGAGGCGGAAAAAAGAAAACGTCTTCTTATGTTTGGCGGTGTGGGCGCAGGGGTGGCCGCTATTTTAGGAATTATAACATGGCTTATCGTTGCGCCACCAGACCCCGCCGATAGCGAAGCCGATTCGAGAATACCCAAAGTGGTGCAAAGTCTTGAGGTTCTTGAGGCTGAAACCATGGTGCTCGATCAAGCCATTGGGCGGTCAACCGATTCCTCGGGCGGTGGGGATGGCACAGAACAAGAAAAATCACTTAACGAATTAGCCGCAGGCAATGCCGCACCGGGTAGGGGCGTTAGTTTCCCCGCCACCACTACGGAAGATTTTGCCAACCTTTCGCCCGCACCCAAAGGTAACCCGCTGAAAGAAGCGCCCAATTATGAAATGGTCGAAGAAATTGATGTGGGCCTTATCCCTAGAATTTCCGATACCGGAAAGACGGCATTCAAGGAATATTCAAGCCCCAATAAAGACGTAACGTCGGATCGTCCGCGTATTGCGATTATAGTTACTGGTCTTGGCCAGTCTCGCGCTGCAACCGAAGCCGCCATAAAAAACCTGCCACCAGAGATAAGTTTAGCGATTGATTCTCACTCTCGTGGTATTGCCTATTGGATAGATCGGGCGCGTGAAGTGGGCCACGAAGTTTTGCTGACACTGCCCATGGAATCGGTATCCTTTCCTTTTGAGGACCCAGGCCCCGGAACACTAAGGGTGCTTGAAGCCCCCGAAGAAAACGTAAAACAAGTAGAATGGATTATGAGCCGCGCATCTGGATATTTTGGTTTGATGGGTGTGGCTGGATCAAAGTTTACCACCAATCAAGAACAAACCGCATTCATATTAAAAGCCATAAAAGACCGTGGCCTAATGTTTGTTGATGGTGGGTATACGTTGGAAACGTTGGTTCCACGTATTGCCTTTAAAGAGCAAGTTACATGGGCCGCCGTAGAAATGGAAATTGACACCGAGCTTGATGGGGAAAAAATTAAAGAAAAACTGGCTGCACTTGAAACCCTTGCCCAGCGCAGGTCAATTACCATAGGCAGAATTTCACCTTATCCAGTTTCGATTGCACATTTAAGCGAATGGATTAAAACACTACAAGACAAGGGGATTGACCTTGTTCCGGTGTCTTCACTGGCTAATAAGCAACTAGTCCGATAGAAATATTATTTAATGAACAAAGATAAAGAAATAAATTCTGATCTTCCTTATCGTCTTGGCGTTGGGGCTTTGATACTTAACGCCAACGATGATGTTTTTGTTGCCAAACGAATTGATACCCCCGGTCCAGCATGGCAAATGCCCCAAGGCGGCATCGATGATGGCGAAGACCCAGCGGTTGCGATTTTTCGTGAAGTAGAAGAGGAAATAGGCACATCCAAGTGCAAAATAATTGCGCAATCAAACGGTTGGCTGACTTATGATATCCCCGAAGACCTAAGGGAAAAATTATGGGGCGGAAAATACCGTGGGCAAAAACAGAAATGGTATGCAATGCGTTTTTTAGGTGATGATAGCGATATTGTTTTGGATGCCCACCATAAACCAGAATTTTCCGAATGGCGTTGGGTTGAAATGAAACAGGTTCCAAATCTAATAGTCCCATTTAAACGCGAATTGTATAACAAAATTGTGGACGAGTTTTCAAATATTGTTTCAAAGGATAATTCATGACCTACGTTCAGTTGGTAATCGGCTGCATTTTGTTGCTTGGCGGCGCTGAAATAATGGTTCGTGGCGCAGTTCAGATTGCGACTAGGCTTGGCCTATCATCATTGTTAATTGGCATGACCGTGGTTGCTTTTGGTACATCAGCACCCGAACTTGTGGTTAGCCTGAACGCCGCTATTGCCGGTACGCCCGGCATAGCGGTTGGCAACGTGGTTGGTTCAAACATTGCCAATATACTTTTGATACTTGGCGCTACGTGCCTTATTGCACCAGTTATGGTCGACCCCAAGGCGGTGATGCGCGATGGCATCATGCTGTTGGCGGCGTCGATATTTTTTGTTTGGATATCATTGCTGGGCAATATCGGGTCAGTTGTTGGCAGTCTTATGGTTGTTTCGTTGGTTGCTTATTTTATTCGCTCATACTTTCTTGAAAAAAATGATGGAATGCCCAGCGCAAAATTGCACGAGCGCGAAACAGAAGAATTCAAAGACATAAAAATAAACATCTGGCTGGCATGGGGATTTTTTATCGTTGGTCTTGGTGGTGTTGTTTACGGTGCCGATCTTTTGGTCGAAAGCGGTTCAGAAATTGCCCGCAATCTGGGTGTGTCAGAAGAGGTTATCGGTCTGACTGTAATTGCCATAGGTACATCATTGCCTGAATTAGCCGCCTCAGTGGTGGCGGCCATAAGGGGGCACACTGACGTAGCGGTCGGCAATGTTGTTGGTTCAAACCTTTTTAATCTTTTGCTTGTTGGCGGCGGCGTTGCTGCGGTTCATCCTCTTGATATTCCAGAACAAATACAGCGTTTTGATATGTGGATAATGTTGGCAGCAACATTAATGTTATTTGCCTATCTTGTTTTGGGTAGACGCTTTCGCCGCCGCGAAGGGGCGTTATTGGTGGGAACCTATGGCGGGTATGTGGCTTTCCAGGTGTATGGCGTATCCAGCCTGTATCAGTGGATACCTTAAAAAAATAATTTCATTTACGTCTTTGGCTTGCATCAAACCGCACCTTCAATCATTCTTTCGTCATGAATAATTCTGCTCAAACAAATGTATTGATTACAGGTGCTGCCCACAGGATTGGTCGCGCCATAGCGCTCGATCTAGCGGCAAATGGATATGGCGTTGCAGTTCATTACAATAATTCTGAAAATGCCGCTAAGGAACTGACGTCGACCATAATAGATTCCGGTGGTAACGCTGTGGCGGTCAAGGCAAACCTTGCCAACGAGGACGAGGTCAAATCAATTATCCCGGCTGTTGCTGATGGTCTTGGCCCAATTACGCTGTTAATAAACAATGCATCAATGTTTGAAAATGATACCGTTGATGACGTCACACGCGATAGCTGGGATATGCATATGGACGTTAACTTGCGCGCACCGTTCGTGCTTTCGCAGGAATTCCATAGGCAAATACCTGACGGACTAGAAGGCAATATAATAAATATTCTCGACCAAAGGGTCTGGAACCTGACGCCTTATTTTATGACTTATACGCTAAGCAAATCAGCCCTTTGGACCCTTACCCAGACATTGGCATTGGCGCTTGCGCCACGAATAAGGGTAAATGGTATTGGTCCCGGACCGACGTTACAAAACACCAGACAGTCCAATGAGGATTTTGCCCGCCAGTGGTCAGAAACACCATTAAGGCGCAAGGTAATGCCTGATGAAATAGCCGATACGGTACGGTTTATTATGCATTCGCCATCGATGACGGGTCAGATGATAGCCCTTGATGCTGGGCAACACCTTGGCTGGGCACAAGGGTCGAACAAACTGCCGCCTAACGAATAACCTTGTCAGGCTCCGTCCGGGGCAATAGAAATAGCCTCCGATAAAGCCTTTGGAGCAAAAAAATGACCGGTCCTACAGTTAAGCTGGTGCCAACACCATCAATTGCCGATGCGCGCGCTGGAATCAGGCATGTATTTGTTCGCGATCTGGAACTTTTGACCTCAATCGGCGTTCACGACCATGAACGCAAGGCTACCCAAAGGGTTCGCATAAATCTTGATTTAGCTGTGTTTGAGGGCGACAGGGATTTGGGTGACGATTTGGATAATGTGGTTTGCTATGAACAGATAGCTTCCGCCGTAAGGGATGTATGCCGTAAGGGCCATATCAACTTGGTTGAAACCATGGCCGAGGAGATCTCAAGCGTTTGTCTTGTCAGCTCACCCAAGGTTCGCTCGGTTTTAGTGCGGGTGGAAAAGCTGGATGTTTTTGACGACGTATCAAGTGTGGGCGTGGAAATAGAGCGCTTTAATCCGGAAGTATAATTTAAGGAACACACCGGAACTCATTGTTTTATAAGGAACTACCACCAATCATGGCTATGGGTAATAGTTTTACACAGGTTCCTTTGTCCAATGCTTTCCAACGGTTGTAATTCTTGTGGCGCTTGTTACGTACCCGTAACGGCTAATATTTACAATTTTATGTAATGTTTTCATTAAGTTGTATTAGTGCTTAATTTTTGTGCAAATTGCAGGACTCCAAGCCCGCCATTGAAAGTTTTTGTTAGAGCCTCAATTATCAACACACTTATCCACACGTTCAGTGGATAGTTAATAAACCATATTGAAATAGGGTTTTTCGCTACCTAAGCGCAAATCATCCGCATTAATTAACTGCATATGGTTGGGGCTTGCGATTGGGGTGGCGATGGGCTTTCATGCCTCAGACATGGGCGATAAATCATCAAAATCAGGCACGAGCTTGAGTTCAAACCTTTCAACCAGCGAGCAGGCGTCAGGGCAGGTGCTAATTGCATCGCTGGCGCGCAACCTGCCATCAGGGCCCGGCGTTTACCGCATGATGGGCACTAGCCCCGATGATGGCAGTGGTGGACACGTTTTGTATGTGGGCAAGGCTAAAAACCTAAAAAAACGGGTTTTGAGCTACACCAAACCGGGGAAACTAAGCCCGCGTATTCAGCGCATGGTTAGCCAGACCAGAGGTATGGAATTTGTCACCACCCATACCGAATCCGAAGCATTGCTTTTAGAAGCCAACCTGATCAAGAAGCTAAGTCCGCGCTACAATATACTTTTGCGCGATGATAAATCTTTCCCGGAAATAGTGGTAGAAAAGAGCCATGATTTCCCCAGAGTTTTGAAACACCGTGGAGCTCGCAATATCAAGGGCAGTTATTTTGGGCCCTTTGCCTCAACCTGGGCGGTAAATGAAACCATCACTACCTTGCAGCGGGCTTTTTTGCTCAGAACGTGTTCAGATGCGGTTTATTCCTCGCGCACACGCCCGTGCCTGCTTTATCAAATAAAACGTTGTTCCGGCCCGTGCGTTGGAAAAATTAACAAGCGCGATTATTCATTGCTGGTCGATCAGGCCACGGAATTTCTTAAAGGGAAAAGTCGGGAAATCCAAAAATCGTTGGCATCTGAAATGCAAAAAGCCAGCGACGGGCAAGAATTCGAACAGGCGGCACAATTTCGTGACCGCATAAAAGCACTAACCAGAATACAGGGCCATCAGGACATAAACCCCGGCAGCGTGCTAGACGCAGATGTTGTTGCCCTTTCCCAAGACGATGGCAAAAGCGATAGCCGCGGCGGAAGATCATGCGTGCAGGTGTTTTTTTTCCGCGGTGGACGAAATTTTGGCAATCGGGCATTTTACCCGGCCCATACCGCAGGCGAAACCCCTGCTGCAGTGCTAGAAGCATTTATGGGTCAGTTTTATTCAACCCATACCCCACCAGGCGAGGTACTGCTAAGTCATAATCTGGACAGCACCGCCACGGCTGCGGTAATGGCCAGCGCATTAAGCGTGCGCGCCGAAAAAAAAGTTTCCATAAAAGTTCCATCGCGTGGCGATCGCGCCCGTTTGGTAGCCCACGCCACGGAAAATGCACGTGGAGCGTTAGCGCGTAAAAAATCTGAAAACGAAACCCACGAACAATTATTGGCTGGATTGGCGCTAACATTAGGGCTAGATCAGTCCCTAGCGCGAATTGAGGTTTATGATAATTCACACGTGTCTGGCACCAACCAAGTCGGGGTGATGATAGTCACCGGACCAGAAGGCTTTGTCCGTGGGGCATACCGTAAATTTAATATCAAAGGGGCGATTGCTCCGGGTGATGATTACGCCATGATGCGCGAGGTGCTAAGCCGGCGATTTACCCGGGCCATGAAAAACCAACAATCCATTGATGATGGCACAGTCAAAGACAAAGATACGAATAGTACAAAAAAATGGGACCTTCCCGATTTGGTTGTGATTGATGGGGGCAAGGGTCAGCTCAGTGTGGCAATGGATGTTTTTGCCGATTTAGGAATAGAAGGGGTGGCATTATGCGCCATTTCTAAAGGCCCAGATCGAAATGCCGGGCGCGAACAAATTCACATTGCAGGAAAAACAAAACCGTTAGTATTGAACGAACGTGACCCGATTTTGTATTTTTTGCAGCGCATTCGTGACGAAGCCCACCGTTTTGCCATCGGCACCCACCGGAAAAAAAGATCCAAATCCTTAACCGCATCGGGAATTGATGATATACCCGGTGTCGGACCAAGTAGAAAAAAGGCATTGTTACAGCATTTTGGTTCATCAAGCGGGGTAAAGGAAGCGGGTTTAAGCGACCTTGAAGATGTAAAAGGCATATCAAATGCCACCGCAAAACGTATTTATGACTGGTTTCATCAAGACAATTAAATGGCTACAATATCCATCTTCTGTAATATTAGCACCAAGCCCATATTTTACCGCTGGACGAAAGCAACATGGTTTTAAATCTACCTAACATACTCACCGTTTCGCGCATTGTTGCGATCCCAATTGTTTTGGTGTTTATCCTTATTGGCGGCGACTTCGGCAATTGGCTTGCCTTTATTTTTTATACCTATGCCTGCATTACCGATTTTTTTGACGGCTATTTGGCGCGCGCATGGCATCAGCAATCTGCCTTTGGTCGCTTCCTCGATCCCATTGCAGATAAACTGCTGGTGGCTGGTGTTTTGTTTATGTTAGTTGGGGTGGAAACAATTTCTGGTGCGGTTATATTTCCGGCTGCAATAATATTGTGTCGGGAAATACTTGTTTCGGGATTGCGTGAATTTTTGGCCGAAGCCCAAGTTGGCATGCCAGTAAGCCTTTTGGCTAAATGGAAAACCACAATTCAAATGTTGGCCTTAGGTTTCTTGATTGTCGGGACTGCTGGACCTGATTTTGGTTTTGCTACCACAACCGAAATAGGCATTTATGGTTTGTGGGCGGCTGCACTAATAACGCTGGTAACGGGTTATGATTATTTGCGTTCCGGACTTGAACATATTGCAAAAACCGACGGTGAAGCAGGATCAAGCAATAACCCTGACTTCAAACCATAAAAACATGAACAGTTCTAACGATGAATATTTAAAGGTTTCGCCCAGCCTGATGATGCTGGACGATGCGCTAGCGCAAATAAAATCAACCACCAAAACAGTATGCGCCCTTGAAGATGTAAATCTGCAAGATGGCCTTGGCCGCACACTGGGTGAAGATATAATCTCAACAGTTGATGTGCCACCGTATGATAATTCAGCCATGGATGGATACGCGGTTTTTTCATCTGATTTAGCCAAACCGCCAGTGCGACTGCCGGTAACCGGGCGCATTGCCGCTGGCCACCCGTTACAGCGCGAAGCCCGCCCGGGCGAGACTATTCGTATTTTTACCGGCGCACCATTGCCGCTAGGACCTGACAGTATCGTAATGCAGGAAAAGGTAACGCTTGATGGTGATTTTGCTATTTTTTCTGAAACCGTAAAACCTGGGGCCAATCGACGCTTACGTGGTGAAAACATAAAATCTGGCGCAACAATTTTGCAAAAGGGCCAATTGCTGCGCGCCCAAGAAATTGGCCTCGCTGCGGCGGTGGGTATAAGCAAGCTAAAGGTGTATAAACCGCTTCGCGTTGCTGTATTTTCCACTGGTGATGAAATTGTTGATTGCACAATAAAGAAACTCCAGCCCGGGTGTATTTATGATGCCAACCGCCCGTTGATGATTTCACTGTTGCAGGGCCTTGGTTGCGAAGTAAGCGATCTTGGTATTTTGCACGATGACCCAAATGTAATTAGCGACGCATTAAAAAAAGCTAGCACCAACCATGACCTGTTAATAACATCGGGCGGTGTAAGCGTCGGCGAAGAAGACCACGTAATAAATATAATAAAAAATTTAGGCGCAGTTCATTTTTGGCGTCTGGCGGTAAAACCCGGCAAGCCAGTGGCATTTGGCACCATTAATGACACCGCCTTTATCGGTCTGCCGGGCAACCCGGTATCGGCAATTGTAACGCTTATGATGGTGGCAAGGCCGATGATATTGCGCATGGCTGGACGAACTGATGTTGCGGTTAATCGCTACCGCGCTGAGGCAGATTTTACCTTACAGCGCGATGACGGTAGGTTGGAATGGTTGCGGGGAAAAATAAATATCAGTAGCGACGGGCGCGCATTACTAAGCGCATTTCCGGCGCAGGGTTCTGGCATACTTTCATCCATGGTTGCCTCAAGCGGCTTTATAGAAATACCCGCAGGGCGCGCGCGCATAAATAAAGGCGACATGTTAGATTTTATTCCCTTTAACGAGGCTTTCAAATGAAGATTCTTTATTTTGCATGGTTAAAAGAAAAAACTTCTCTGGCGGAAGAAGACCTGTCATTGCCATGCGGGGTCAGCACCGTTGCAGGGTTGATGGAATATCTTAAAAATCGTGGTGGCGGCTTTGCCGATGCCTTTGCCGACAGCACATTGGTTCGAGTTGCGGTAAACATGGAACACGTTCAAACTTCGCACCCATTGAACAATGCCGATGAGGTAGCTTTTTTCCCACCGGTAACTGGCGGTTAGGGTTAATTGTAATGATAAGAATACAAACCAAAGATTTTGACGCCGGGGCCGAAATAAAAAACCTTGTTTCGGGGAAGGGTAATATAGGCGGGGTTTGTTCATTTATTGGGCTGGTTCGCGATTTTTCCGCAAGCGAACAAAGCGGTGAAAAAATTACCGCCATGACGCTTGAGCATTATCCTGCCATGACCGAAAAACAGTTAGAAAAAATTGAAACCCAAGCCCAAGAACGCTGGGGATCAATCGAAACCTTGATAATCCATCGTGTCGGGCGCTTAGAGCCAACAGCGCAAATAGTTTTAGTGGCGGTTGCGGCCGCCCATCGGGATGTGGCGTTTGAAGCGGCAAGGTTTATAATGGATATCCTTAAAACTGAGGCCCCTTTTTGGAAAAAAGAAGAAGGCCCCACAACGAGCAAATGGGTTGAGGCCAAAGCATCGGATATTGCCAAAGCCGGTCTTTGGGAAAAGAAATAGAAAAAATACCTAAATAGGGTTCATAATAAAGGCGTGCGCGTACGCCACCTGTAACAAAGGATCAGAAATGGCCCGAAACCCAAAAAATCCAAAACAAAAACTTCCGCAAAATCTGTCTGATGACGATTGGCCAGTAAAGGCCTATCGCAATCAAAACTTCATAATGTCGCGCGAAGGTCGTGCGTTGCGCATTCTGTCTGAATTTATTGAACCCGAAGCACGGTTCGAACAGGAAATGGTTTCTGATACAGTAGTATTTTTTGGTTCTGCCCGCATATCTCCCCGTGATGTCGCCCAACAAGAACTGGATTCAGCTACAAAACATGGCGGTGATATTGAGCGCGCAAAAACCAACTTGGATATGTCGGTTTATTATGAAGACGCCCGTGAACTTTCCATGCGTCTTACCCGATGGTCAAAAGAACTAAAAGGCAAATCAAGGCGCTTTGTTGTTTGCACCGGTGGCGGCCCCGGCATAATGGAGGCAGCCAACCGTGGGGCATCGGAAGCCAAAGGATTGAGTATTGGTTTAAATATTTCACTACCACACGAGCAAAGTGGAAACCCCTATATCAGCCGCGAGCTTGCATTTAAGTTCCATTATTTTTTCATGCGAAAATTTTGGTTCGCCTATTTAGCCAAGGCAATAATTGTGTTTCCCGGCGGGTTTGGAACCATTGATGAATTTTTTGAATTAATGACGCTTATTTCAACCAGAAAGATGGGGAAAAAACTTCCCATTGTTCTTTATGGAAGCGAGTACTGGAATAGCATAATGAACCTAGATGCGATGGTGAAATTTGGAACGATTTCACCGGCTGACTTAGATTTATTTTATCGTGCCGACAGTGTTGACGCAGCGTTTGATTATATTACTAGCGTACTGGCAGAACATCACATCAAAGAACCGGGCGGCGCGTTATAAGTTATGCCGCCGACGCGTTAGCGGGCTGTTTGCCCACGACCTTGTCATAATCATCCATCATTTGTTTGGTTATTTCGCCAACATTGTAAGTGTGATTATCAATTACACCAACGGGCGTTACCTCGGCTGCGGTTCCGGTCAGGAAAACTTGTGTGGCATTGGATAATTCGTCCGGCATGATTGCGCGTTCAACCACTTCGATGCCACGCTTTTTGGCAAGCTCAATAATTGTGCGACGGGTAATGCCATCAAGAAAACAATCGGGGATCGGTGTATGTAATTTGCCGTCTCCCATTTCCATGAAAATATTAGCTCCGGTAGCTTCTGCAACTTGGCCGCGGTAATCAAGCATTAGGCTGTCATCAAAACCGGCATCTTCGGCTGCATGTTTAGAAAGTGTGCATATCATGTAAAGCCCGGCTGCCTTGGCGTGAACTGGCTCGGTTTCGGCGGATGGGCGCTTCCATTTGGATGTTTGCAAACGAATGCCACGCATTCTGGCTTCGGGTGAAAAATATGATGGCCATTCCCATGCCGCAACAGCCAGATGGATTGTGTTTTTTTGTGCGGAAACACCCATCATTTCACTTCCACGCCATGCAACAGGGCGGATGTATCCGTCTTTAATGTCATTAATTTCACATGCCTCAATGCAGGCTTTGTTTATTTGATCGGTTGTCCAGGGTATTTCAAAGCCCAGTATCCGGGCAGAATTGTGCAGACGTTCTGTGTGCTCATTTAATTTAAAAATATTACCCCCGTACATACGCTCACCCTCAAACACACTCGAGGCGTAATGTAGGGCATGGGTCAGCAGGTGCACCTTGGCATCGCGCCATGGAACCATTTTACCATCAAGCCAGATTTGCCCATCGCGGTCATCGTAAGGTGTTGCAGACATAAGAATTTGCCCCTAATTGAGTAATAATATTGCTTAAATTGCCCGGTTGCCCGGAATGTTCTTGCGTTTTTTATCAGGATTGGGCATATATGTCAATAACACTGACTTAAATTATCAACAATTTTTTGCCTAACCCTAGCGGAACAAAATATGAGCCAGCCGGAAATAAAAACTTCAACATTGCCAATGGGCGAGACACCTTCTTTTGCCGAAGAAGAATTGCGCCAAGCCATGGAATTGCTGTTTTTTGCCTATAGGGATTTCACCGGTGAAGCCGATGAGATCTTATCGCAATACGGGTTTGGCCGCGCCCACCACCGGGTAATTTATTTTGTAAAACGCAATCCCGGACTAACCGTAAATCGATTGTTAGATATATTGAAAATAACCAAGCAAAGCCTTAGCCGGGTATTGGGCCAGTTAGTAAGAGAAGGGTTTATTGACCAGCGGACCGACATTGAAGACCGCAGGCGAAGAATACTTTCATTAACCGACAATGGCGAAAAGCTGGAAAGCAAATTAACTCGCGCGCAAGGCACACGCATAAGCAAAGCATACAAAGAAGCCGGCGAACAAAATATTTCCGGTTTCAAAAAAGTACTGACCCGAATGATAAATGACGCAGACCGACAACGTTTTTCAGGTGGCGGCCCTCATACCCATCCTCTAGACAGCCAAATTGAAAATTCATTGGCAAAAAATGAACCGAAAATTGATTAAGAGCGGTACCTTGCAAACATGAATGCTGATCAACCCAATATTCTTGTCGTTGATGATGATGATCGTTTGCGCGAATTGTTGCAAAAATTTTTGAGTGAAAATAATTTTTTTGTAATAACTGCAACAGATGCGGCTGATGCCCGTTGTAAACTTGCGGCACTATCGTTTGACATGATTATTCTAGATCGCATGATGCCGGGGGAGAGCGGCCTCGATTTTGCCGCCGACCTAAGAAAAACAAAT
>JAOUJU010000222.1 GCA_029883045.1 Rhodospirillaceae bacterium | reverse complement strand
GGTCAATTGCATTGGCTTTTCTTAAAATCATTTTTTTAGGGGAACAAATAAATATATGCATATAATGGAGAAACAATGTGATTTTGGCAAAATTATCTAAAAAACCAATTTTTTAGGCTTTGATTTTATGGATAGCACCACCACACGCGATATCTACCCGCACATAGAACCATATCAAACAGGAATGCTTGATGTTGGTGATGGGCAGCGTATTTATTATGAAACCTCTGGTAACCCCGATGGCATGGCTGTTATTTTTTTGCACGGTGGCCCCGGTGCAGGTTCAGCCCCAAGCGGGCGTAGGTTTTTTAATCCTGAACGTTACCGCATAATTTTGTTCGACCAACGCGGTTCGGGTAAATCTAGCCCCAAGGGATCGGTTGTGGCCAACACCACCCAACACTTGATTAGCGACATTGAAATATTGCGTTTGCACCTTGGGGTAAAAAGCTGGCTGGTGTTTGGCGGTTCATGGGGGGCAACGCTGGCGCTGGCCTATGGCGAAGCCCACCCCGATCGCTGCCTAGGTTTTATTCTACGCGGTGTTTTTTTAGGTGAACAAAAAGAAATTGATTGGTTTTTATATGGGATGGAAGGCTTTTTCCCTGAGGCCTGGGCCGAATTTTCATCCCACCCAGGGGTTGATTCAGCAAATTTGCTTTCTTCATATTTAACCTTGTTAAATAACCCGGACCCGCAAATTCACCTACCGGCGGCTAGGGCATGGGCAAATTATGAAAATTCGTGCTCTACCTTATTGCCTAATTCTATCAGGCCAAGCGGCAATGCGTTTGATAGTTACGCTATTTCCCTAGCGCGCATCGAAGCTAATTATTTTGCGCACTCCATGTTTTTAAGCCCCAATCAACTTTTGGGTGAAATTGGCAAAATAACCCACCTGCCGGCAACAATTGTTCAGGGGCGCTATGACGTGATATGCCCAATTTCTAGTGCCCATAAACTGGCCCAAGCATGGCCGGGGGCGGTATTAGATATTGTCCCAGATGGTGGCCATTCGGCGATGGAGCAAGGCATAAGACGGATGCTAACCCGGGCCACGGATCAATTTATGCCTATTTCTGGCTGATTTACTGACAAGTTCGCCGGGCGTGCAAACCCTTTGAATTTATGATTTTTTTCCCTAAAATGGCGCCAAGCTAATTTATATATTAGCCAAAATAAAATTAAGTGCCGAGGACATAAAACAGATGAAATTTAACAAAATTAAATATTTGGCGATGGCTGGCGTGTTTGTATTGGGCCTAGGTGTTACGGCCCCACCAGCAGCGGCAGAAGACCCGGCATTTATTTCTATTGGTGGTGGCAGTTTTGATTGGAACCGACAAAAAGACGAAGGAACAGAATTCAGAATTGAATACCGCCATGATAAAAAATTCTTAGGCGCATTAAAGCCATTTGTTGCCGCTGCCGCCACAACCACCGATAACTATTTTATTGGGGCTGGTGTTTTAATGGATGTGTACCTTGGCAGGCGCATAGTATTGACCCCTAGCTTTGCACCGCATTATTACAGCGGGGGCAATAATAAACTTGATTTGGATTATGCGATTGAATTTCGTTCACAAGTAGAACTGGCATATCGTTTGGATAACCGCGCGCGCATCGGGATTGCGGTATCACATTATTCAAATGCTTCTTTAGGCAATACCAACCCCGGAACCGAAGCGGCAACGCTTTATTATTCAATGCCAATTGATAGCGTATTTGGCGAATAAAACAGATTTACCCAGCAATATTGTGCGCCCGTAGCTCAGTAGGATAGAGCACCAGATTCCTAATCTGGGGGTCAGAGGTTCGAATCCTCTCGGGCGCACCATTTGTCTGTCCCTTAGCAGAACAAATGTCGCTTAAGTCCCTATGTCTCTGGCGCTCCGGCCTGAGGACATTAAATTTTTTGTTAAATTCTTTTGTTTATCAATCACTAGGTTTAGCGGGCCAATAATAAAATTACTGACTATTTTCCATCTTGTGCATTTTTGCTAAACCAACATCAGCGATTATACGAAGTATGCACTCAGTATCGGTTTGAGAAAAAAATACAGCATAAAAAACTTCTTGCGACAGAGGAACGGTTCTATTCCAAGGAAATAACGCCGCCATTCGCGCAAGCAGTGTATAAGAAAAAATAATATCTATCAGGTTAAGCGCCAACAGAACATAATATACGAAGTTTGTTTCTAAAATTACGCCAAGCAAAAGCAAGGCAAGATAAAGCCAGCGTATTTGTACTGGAAATGTAATGGTGCTTTTATCGCGCCACGCATACATACCAATTTGCAACACCCCCAAAGAAATAAGTATGTTTATGGTGTCAACATCAAAAACGCTAACGGCCACTAATAAGAAGGTGTTTGTGACCAATAGAATTTTTGATGCTGTTTTCCACCACCATCCGCTTGATAAAAAAATAACTTCTGATTGTTGATGGGCGCTCATGATTACTGCCTTTTTAAATATGTCTCGGTCAGATTGATTTCTTTACGCAGCAACTTCTTTGTTTACATTTTTACTTTCATCTTGAATTTGATTCCCACCAATTCGTGATGCCATGCGGTCAAATTCAGCCCACGCACGCATCATTGAAAGTGTCCTAAATGTATTTTCAAAACTATCCATAGACCTTTCAAATTGAATTACTTTTTGCACATCATCAATGTTTACTGTTGTCATTTGTTTTCTCCTTTTTTCAATTTCTAGAGTTTTCATTCTGCAGCTACACCAACTGCATTTTTGGCAAAGTTTTTATTTGTGAAATCTGGTGCGAATAAACGCCCTAGTATTAAAGTTGCAGTTGAATAAACACCGATTAAAAGACCAAACCAAACGCCTTCGGCACCATACTCAGCCGTTCCCGCCATCATCGCCATTATTGGCGCACCAAAGGCCCAATACCCGGTTAGCGTAAGAATCATTGGTATGCGGGTATCCTTAAAACCGCGCAATATGCCGCCAGCAACCACGTTTGGGTATTCGGCAAAATTTATTGCGCCCAGAAAGATAATCAAAGTTGCGGCAATTGCTGTTGCTTCACCGCCGTTTGGCAAAAACAGTTTTGGTAAAATTTCAGACGTCGCTGCCAAAACAGAAAAGCACGCAATCCCAGAAACCGTGGCCATAGTGATAGCTGTTCTTTTTACATTGTTAACAGCTTCGTTATCATTTTTGCCAACGTTGTAACCGGTGCGAACCGTGGCTGCCTGTGATAGGCCGACCGGAATGGCATAAACCACTCCCGCCAAACGCAAAGCTATCGCATGTGCGGCAAGTGCCTCTGGCCCAAACAGGCTGATGATTGGTGTTGAAACAAGATAAATACCAACATTACCCAATGTGGTCAGACCTGATGGAACCCCAACGCGAAAAATTTCGGAAATACCTTCGCGGTTTATGCGCAAAAAATTGCTATACGCAATGTATTTGCTGATTTCCACATCGCGGCTGGCATATATTGTAAAACCAGCCATCATTGCAAATGCTACAAGTGCGGATGAAAATCCTGCCCCGGCCAATCCTAATTCAGGCATTCCTAGCTTTCCGAACAT
>JAOUJU010000221.1 GCA_029883045.1 Rhodospirillaceae bacterium | reverse complement strand
TGCTAGGAGATAATTTCGAATTAGTGCCCATGGTTGTGGGCGATGCCAGTGCCGATGAAATAAAAGAAATATTGGAAATGCTGTGGGGTGGTGAAGAAACATTAGTGGTTATCAGTTCAGATCTTTCGCATTACCTTAATTATCAGGGCGCCAAAAAAGTTGATAATGAGACCTGCAAGGCAATCGAAAGCATGAACGGTGATGCCATTGGTGATTATCAAGCCTGTGGCCGAATCCCGCTTAAAGGTCTTTTGAAAATTGCAGCGGAAAAAGGTCTTGCCCCAACCACCCTTGATTTAAGAAATTCCGGCGATACCGCAGGCCCCCAAGACCGGGTGGTGGGTTACGGTGCGTGGGCTTTTAATAAAAAGGGCCAACCCTAATGACTGATGCTTTTAATGGCGATGAATTTTCCGAAAATACCCACGCGTTATTAGCAACGCATGGAAATGTTCTTCTTGCCATTGCCAAAAGCTCAATCAAGCATGGCATGATAAGCAATAGACCATTAGATATAGACCCTACATCAATGGCGGACGAATTAAATAACAATGGCGCATCGTTCGTTACATTGAAAAAAAATGGTGACCTACGCGGTTGCATCGGCACCCCTGAGGCATGGCGTGCATTGGCGGTTGATGTTGCGCAGAATGCATACGGCGCCGCGTTTTCTGATCCACGCTTTCCCCCGTTGGAGAAAAACGAGACCAACCAATTGCACCTTTCGGTTTCTGTGCTTAGCCCAACAAACGCCATAGATTTTGAAAGCGAAGATGAGCTACTTTCGTCACTGCGCCCCAATGTGGACGGGTTGATAATAGAGGATGGCCAAATGCGCGCACTTTTTTTACCCCAAGTATGGCAACAGTTGCCAGCACCAGAAGATTTTCTTTCTCATCTTAAGCGAAAAGCAGGAATGGGCGGATCACATTTTTCCCCGACCTTTAAGGCACAACGTTTCATCGTTGGAGAAATAAAATCAAACTGGGGTGAAATAGCGCCATTATAACGGGGTTTTTAGCATCCCGTTTGACAGGGTAGATTACGGGTAAAAATTAAAATATTCTTGTTTTTATATAATCGATTCTGTCGGTTCTGTTTTTGCGAGGTTACATGACGGCGAATATACCAATATCTCTTCTGGATCAACTGCACGAAATTACCATTCGTGCCGGACATGCCATAATGGATGTTTACAACACTGATTTTGAGGTTACATCCAAAGACGATGCCTCTCCCGTTACTAAGGCAGACAAAATTGCAGAAGAAATAATAATAACAGCGCTAAAAAATGAAGTCAGAACACCTTACCCTATAGTCGGCGAAGAAGCATTTTCCGAAGGCCTTGCCCCAACCGAAGTCGGTTCAACATTTTGGTTGGTTGACCCGCTGGATGGAACGAAAGAATTCATAAACAGAAACGGCGAATTTACCGTCAACATCGCGCTGATTGACGGTGGCCGCCCGGTTCTTGGTTTTGTCCACGCACCTGCCAAGGGCAGTATTTATGCTGGTAGCCCCCACGGGGCGGCAGGCGATATTGATGGCAAGGGCCTAAAAGAAATTAAATGTCGACAAATGCCTGAAAAAGGATTGAGCGCACTGGTAAGCCGCAGCCACAAAAGCCCAGAAGTTGACGGTTTTCTTGAAAGCTATGATATAGCCATGGAAATAAGTGCCGGCAGTTCCCTTAAATTTTGCCTTGTGGCATCTGGCGATGCCGATATTTACCCCCGCATGGGACGGACCATGGAATGGGATACCGCAGCTGGCCATGCGGTGCTAAGCGCCGCCGGTGGTAGCGTTAAGGATTTGAACGGAAAAGATCTTTTTTACGGTAAGCCCGGTTTTGAAAATCCACATTTTGTTGCTTATGGCAAACAATGATTGTTTGCCTATGGGGCTTTGACTGCACGGTGTATAACGCTTAAATAAAGCTCAAAAAATAACCAATATAAATAATATGTGAAATATCGAAAGGCAGACCGTGACAAACTCCCCTAGCGCTACTACGGGCAACAATACTGAACCGCGCCTGCTTGACGTATCGACCGAAACTATTGAATTAGCAGCTAGCGCAATTCAGGGTGGTGGGCTGGTGGCCTTCCCGACTGAAACTGTATATGGCTTGGGTGCGGATGCGACCAACGATACAGCCGTTGCCAAAATATTTGAGGCTAAATCTCGGCCCACCTTCAATCCGCTTATTGTGCATGTAAAAGATTCAGGTCAGGCAGCGTTGTTAGTAGAATTTACGCCTGCAGCACAAAAGCTGGCGCAAAAATTCTGGCCCGGGCCATTGACCATGGTGCTAAAACGCAGTGTTAGCTCACCCTTATCAATGCTTGTTTCCGCAGGATTAGATACCGTTGCGGTTCGCGTGCCCAACCATCCGATAGCGCAAGCATTGTTAGAAAAATCAAATGTCCCATTGGCCGCCCCCAGTGCCAATAAATCAGGAACCGTCAGCTCTACTGCCGGAATGCATGTGGCCAGCCAATTTAGAAACGGGGTTGAAATAATAATCGATGGTGGCTTGTGTACGGTGGGAATAGAAAGCACCATTATTGACCTTTCGGGAACCGAGCCAGTAATTTTGCGCCCCGGCGTTATCACCTTGGAAGAAATTGAAATTGAAATTGGCCCGGTTGCATATGCAACCGATGGGGAAATTAAGGCGCCGGGAATGATGAAAAGCCATTACGCGCCGTCAATTCCATTGCGCATTAACGTAACGCCCAATGAGCGCACCAAAGGTGAAGCATATCTTACATTTGGTCCTGATGCACCGCGCCGGGCCGCACTTAACCTTTCAAAGGCAGGTGACTTGCGCGAAGCGGCGGCCAACCTGTTTACTATGATACGCGCCCTTGATCAGCCCGGCATACGCGGTATTGCGGTTATGCCAATTCCAAATACTGGTCTTGGCCATGCCATCAATGACCGCCTTATGCGCGCCGCTGCCCCGCGCAGTGATGACACATCTGGGTTTTCATGTAGCGGATCGTTTGAAACAAAAATGCAAAATTTTGTCAAACCCGAGGGCAATAATTAATGACCCCCAACAACCAAGCAGCATTGGAGCAGATTAAATCCTTGCTTGGGCCAAAAGGCTGGTCCGAGGATGCGGAAAAAATGGCTCCCCATCTGGTTGAGGGACGCGGCCTTTATAATGGCAATTCACCCCTACTGGTTATGCCCGCCGACACCGCTGAAGTTTCAAATATAATGAAAATTGCTTTTGCTGGCGGTCTTGGGGTTGTACCCCAAGGTGGCAATACCGGACTGGTCGGTGGTGGTGTGCCGGATGGTGAAATAATTCTTTCGCTTGAACGCATGAATAAAATTGAGAACATTAATCCAATTGACATGAGCGCTACAGTCGAGGCCGGTTGCATTTTGGCTAACGTTCAAAAAGCAGCATCCGATGCCAACGCCTATTTCCCCTTAAGCCTTGGGGCCGAAGGTAGCTGCCAAATTGGTGGTAATTTAGCGACCAATGCTGGTGGTGTTCATGTTTTGCGTTATGGCAACGCACGTGATTTGGTGTTGGGGCTTGAGGTT
>JAOUJU010000016.1 GCA_029883045.1 Rhodospirillaceae bacterium | reverse complement strand
GCGCGCTCACAAAAATTAAGGTAACGGCTATGATAAACAATTCCACCTGCATCGGTATCTTCAAAATAAATTCTAACCGGAAAGGTGTGGACCCTTTGCCCTTCACTCATCACCTGCGGTTCCTTTTATAAGTTCCAATTGTGCCGCACCTTTGGGTGGTTTTAGCCCCATATGCTGATAGGCGCCGGGCGTAAGTGCGCGCCCGCGGGGCGTGCGCATTAATAAACCTTGTTGTATCAAGTATGGCTCAATCACGTCTTCGATGGTGTCGCGCTGTTCAGACAGGGCAGCGGCAAGGGTTTCCACCCCCACCGGGCCGCCTGAATAATTTTTGGCTATACAATCAAGATAGCGCCTGTCCATGGAATCAAGGCCGGCTTTGTCGACCTCAAGGCGGTTAAGCGCCGCGTCGGCTGATTTGGCATCAATTGTTTTGTTGCCATCTAGTTCAGCAAAATCGCGCACCCGTTTTAACAATCTACCAGCAACGCGCGGGGTTCCCCGTGAACGCTTGGCAACCTCCATGGCGCCATCTTCGTTCATTTTTATTCCCAAAATCCCCGCACCGCGCTTAACAATACTAACCAGTTCAGCTGGTGAATAAAATTCAAGACGCAACGGAATACCAAAACGATCACGCAACGGCGTGGAAATAAGGCCCGAACGGGTGGTCGCCCCAATCAGGGTAAACGGTGCAAGATCAATTCTAACACTTCTGGCGGCTGGCCCTTCGCCAATTATTAAATCAAGCTGGAAATCTTCCATTGCTGGATAAAGTATTTCTTCAACCACCGGATTTAGCCTGTGTATTTCATCAATAAACAAAACATCGTGCGCTTGCAGGTTGGTTAGTATCGCCGCTAAATCACCGGCTTTGGCGATTACTGGTCCTGATGTCGCGCGAAACCCAACGCCCAATTCGTTTGCTACAATCTGTGCCAACGTGGTTTTACCCAAACCCGGGGGCCCGTAAAAAAGTGTGTGGTCCATGGCCTCGCCACGGTTTTTTGCGGCCTGAACAAACACCGATAGGTTTTCACACGTGCCAGATTGGCCGACAAAATCGCTTAAAGATTTTGGGCGCAAGCCAGCATCAACCACATCAGAGGCGTCTGCTGCGTCTGCTGTATTTTCATCCGGGCTTATTATTCTGTCTTTGCTCAATTTGTTTTCCGTAGTTTGTTTAAGTATTTAATTTTTATCAGTGCCCGTGTTCTTTAGGGCCAAGTTCGGCCAAGCCACCCTTGACCAAGGCTTCGATGCTAACCCCATCGCCGGCCCGATTGGCAGCGTGGCTTACGGCACTAAAGGCATCTGACGGTGAATAACCAAGATTAACCAACGCCGAAACCGCATCGCGGGTCATGTCGGCGCTGACCGTGGCCGCACCATCACCTATTGTGCTTTTGTTGGTTGATGCTGAAGGTGTGCTTAGGCCTGATGCGCCTAGCGTAATTTTTGCAACTTTGTCTTTTAATTCGGTTGCGATGCGCGCCGCCAGCTTAGGCCCAACCCCGTTGGCGCGACCAATTTGTGCTTTGTCGCCGCTAACAATGGCACGACTAAGTTCATCAACCGAAAGGGATGATAACATTGCAATTGCAACCTTCGAACCAACACCTTGAACCGTGGTTAACAAACGATACCATTCGCGTTCAACCGGGTCTATGAACCCATAAAGATGAATATGGTCTTCGCGCACATGGGTTTCGATATGCAACATCACGGCTTCACCCACCGCCATGCGCCCGATTGTTCCACCCGGACAAAAAACAAGATAGCCAACCCCGCCAACATCAATCACGACAGTGCCGTCTTTAATGTTTTCAACCATTCCTTTGAGCATGGCAATCATAGGCCTGCGCTCCTGCTGGCATTAATTATGCGCATATTGGTCTGGGCCAAATGGGCATGGCATATGGCGATAGCCAAAGCATCGGCAGCATCGGCGTTGGTAAATGTTGCCTTAGGCAAAATTGTTTTCACCATCATCTGAACCTGTTCTTTAGTGGCGTGCCCCGAACCAACAACCGATTTTTTTATCATGTTGGGTGAATATTCCCCAACCACAAGCCCTGCCATGGCAGGTGCCAATAACACCACGCCGCGGGCTTGGCCAAGTTTCAGCGTAGATGCCGGATTAACGTTTACAAAAGTTTCTTCCACTGCGGCCTCAATCGGCTTGTATTCATTGATTACTGCGCTGACACCAACAAATAGCTCACCCAACCGTTCGGCCAACGACAGTTTTGAATTTGTTTGCACAATGCCCTCGCCAACAAACGAAAGGTGATTACCATCAACCTCGATGACACCCCAGCCGGTTGTGCGCAAACCAGGATCAAGACCAATAAGGCGCATAGCCACTTTATTCCCTTACCCAGCGTTTAGTATTTTAAACACCAAACACATACGCCATCAGGCGCTTAGCTTTGCTAATATTTCATCCGATACTTCAAAGTTTGCTGAAACCCTTTGCACATCATCATCGTCTTCTAGTGTGTCAAGAAGCTTGAACAAAGTTTCCGCTGCATGTTCATCAAGATCGGTTGTAACGTTTGGTTTCCAATCAAGCCGCGCTGCCGTTGGTTCACCAAATTTTTGTTCCAAGGTATCGCGCACTGATGCAAAATCATCCGGGCTGCATGTTATTTCATGGCCTTCATCATCCGACGCAACATCATCGGCGCCTGCTTCTAGGGCTGCTTCAAAAACGCTATCGCTATCGCCGACATCTTTTGCAAAACGAACAATTCCGACGCGATCAAACATAAAACCAACTGAACCAGTTTCGCCCAAGCTGCCACCATGTTTAGAAAATGCGGTACGCACTTCGCTGGCGGTACGGTTACGGTTATCGGTCAATGCTTCAACAATTATTGCAACGCCCCCGGGGCCGTACCCTTCGTAACGAACTTCGTCATAATTTTCCCCACCGCCACCTTCGGCTTTTTTGATGGCACGGGTAATATTGTCTTTCGGCATGTTATCGCCGCGCGCTGCAATTATAGCGGTTCGCAAGCGTGGATTTTTATCCGGATCGGGCATGCCCATTTTGGCGGCAACATATATTTCCTTGGCGTGCTTGGAAAAAGTTTTTGCCCGCTTAGCGTCCTGTGCGCCTTTGCGGTATTGAATATTTTTAAATTTGGAATGACCTGCCATTTTTAATTTTACTCTTCGAAAATAATAATTTCACATTAAGTTAGCTGGGCTGAGTAGTAACACAGCAAGTTAGCTGGGCTGAGTGCTAGCACAGCAATAAATAACCAGATAACCGAAACGAATCGATTAAGGCCCCGAATACGGAGTTTTTATACCATACGGGATTAAAATAAAGGACACCTGCCCGCTTTACCCAATAAAACCTATGCCCGTAATATGGCAATATGGCGGCATAAACAGTGTTTTTAAGGGTTTTGCGGTGCCAATCTGGCGCCACGACGAACCGGGGATATGCGTTTTGCCAGCCCGGTTTGATCATCACTTTCAACAAATACGGCACAAAAAGTACCCTCACCCGCTGCCGGCTCTAGGCGCTGGGTGCGCATCTTGGAAATAAACCTGTCAACTGCGGCTTCTTTTTGCATACCAATGACCGAATTATAATCGCCACACATTCCGGCATCGGTTTGATATGCGGTACCTCCGGGGAAAATCTGGGCATCAGCCGTGGGAACATGGGTGTGGGTTCCAACGACCATTGAAACCTTGCCATCGAACCTATGGGCCATTGCCATTTTTTCACTGCTGGCCTCGGCGTGAACATCAAGCAAAATAAAATCAACCGTTTCGCCAAGTTTTTGATTAAGCAATGCCTTTTGCACCGCCATGAACGGATCATCTAATGCTTCCATGAACAGCCTGCCCATGGGGTGTATTACCAAAACTTTTTTGCCGCCCTTAGTTGTAAACACGCCGCTACCCAAACCCGGTGTGCCTTCGGGGTAATTTATCGGGCGCAACAGGCGCGGTTCAGTCCCGATGTAATCCATTATTTCGCGTTGGTCCCAGACGTGATTGCCGGTGGTAATGACATCAACACCCATTGCAAACATGCTTTCGCATATTGCCGCGGTTATACCAAAACCATGGGCAGAGTTTTCACCATTAACGACTATAAAATCGAGATTGAGCTCAGTAGCGATATTTGGAAGATGATCTTCCAACGCTTTTCTTCCACTTTTTCCAACCACGTCACCAACAAACAAAACATTCATTTAATTTTTATTGCCTCTTTTTCTGTAATTATCCAATTGAGCGTCTGATCAAATTCATCATGAGGCACTTCGTCAACTTCTTGTGCACCATAGGCAGCACCTACCGCTACCACATTGCCAGATTTTCTTAATGCTTCAAGGGTGCGGTCATAATAACCCCCACCCCAGCCCAACCTGTAACCCTTTCGATCAAAGCTCAATAGGGGAACCAAAACAACATCGGGGCGCATTGGCGGGGCTGATACCAGCGGGTGGGCCGTTCCGTGTGCGCCCTCAATTAAGTCTTCGCCCGGAACCCATGCGCGAAAACGCAAGGGGCGGTTTTTTTCAACCACTTCGGGTAGCGCCGTCAGGCAGCCAACCCGGTCTAACAATACCAAAGCCGGGCGCACGTCCATTTCACCAGACATGGGCCAGTATCCGGCAACCACTGAATCGGCACCAAAAATATCGCCCCAGTTTTTAGCGAAAGTTTCGAGAAAGCTTTTTATTCCATCTTCGCCCAACTGCAGGGCTGCTTCTGCCCGGCAGGCCTTGGCCGTTTGGCGCATGGCAGATTTATCTTTGGTAGAATTCATGGCTTTTTCATTCTTGGGGCGGATTTCAACAATATAAATATAAATGGGGGCGGTGCCGCCATGGCCGTCAGCGCGATCAGTCCTCTGTGACCTGCTTGTACAGGTGGGTGCCATGTAACGGGCCCACGGGCCCGGCAGGGACAGCTCCCGAGATAGACTTATAGCCCCAGGGATTGTGTGAGGCCAACGAACCGGGCAGCGACCGCCCTTAGGCCGGAACTTAAGAGGCTTCGATGCGCTGTGCAATGCTTTCCATGCGCTTGGCCGCTTCGCTTAACGTTTTCAAGGTCATGGACTGTGTTTGTGATTGGTTATTGGCATATTGCAAACGAATTTTTTCTTCTGCGTCTGCTACCCGTGCATCGGCCTCGGCCTTAATTCGTGCCTTGTCTTTTTTAAGCTCTTGTATTTCATCGGCCATAAGCAGTGCTGCCATCACCAACGATCGGGACTCGCCCACGTGACCCAAAGAGCCAACAAGCTGGGATACTTTTTCATCAACGCTACTGGCTAGGGCAAGCACACTTTGTTCTTGGCCTTGTTCGCACGCAATTTCATATGATTGTTTATTGATTGTTACTGAAACGCGCGCCAATTTTTTTGCTCCTAAAAAAATAAATTATTATTTTTTATTTTTTATTTTTTTGTTTATTTTCTAAAATTAATTCACTTCAGAAAGATGTGCGCTCAAACTTTCGATTGCACTATCTAACTTGTTGCCAGCCACGTTAACAGCTTGATGTAATTCACTATTTTCGCTGTTAAGTTTTGCAATTTCAGATTTAAGTTGGGCTATTTCTTCGTTCAATAAAGCAATGGCCGGATCGGGTGTGTTTTTTTCATCTTCGTCGCGTTTAAATTTTTCATCTAACGCACGTTCAATATTTCCAATAGCAACTAACATACGTTCGCTACTCATTTGGGTTTCGCGCAAGGTGGCAGAAGCATTGCTATCATCAACCGATGATAACGCTTCGTCTGTTGCGTGCATGCTTGATCCTGACACTGTTTGAAACCCCCCGATTAAAGATATGTTTATTATCATTAAGCATAAAGCCCTCCCCCAAAGAACGTCAACCACCGCCTAGCAACAAACTGGTAATAATCGAAAAAAAACATCGTTGACCTAGCTGTGCCAACACTCCATTGTGCCCCGGATAAATGGCAGTGAGGGGCGCTAAATTCTTCTCATGTAGTTTTTACCCTCAGGGCAAAAAGTGGCGTGTCGGGTCAATTTTTAGCCATATGGTGCTAAAAAAAATTGTGTCCCACCCAGAAGGGTACACGGCCGCCCCCCACCGGGGTGTTAATGGGTTGAAAGACGCTGTGGTACAAAGCGCCAACATAATTTCAGGTAATTTTAGTGAGTTTCGGCCATCTTTTTGGCCAATATTATAAATAAACGTTTCAGGGAGAGATAAATAATGGCAACTCGTATAGGTATTAACGGTTTTGGCCGTATTGGCCGCATGGTATTTCGTGCAATAGCAAAAGAATTTGGTGATCTTGAGGTCGTGGCAATCAACGATCTGCTGGAAGCTGATTATCTTGCATACATGCTTAAATATGATTCAGTTCACGGAAATTTTGATGGCGATGTTTCATCTAAGGGCAAAAATCTGGTTGTTAATGGCAAAGAAATTCGCCTAACCGCCGAACGTGACCCAGCAAACCTTGCGTGGGGTGATGTAAATGTTGATATCGTTATTGAATCAACCGGGTTCTTCCTCACGGAAGAAACCTGCCAAGCCCACATTAAGGCAGGCGCCAAAAAGGTTGTGCAAAGCGCACCTTCAAAAGATGCCACCCCAATGTTCGTTTTTGGCGTTAACCACAAAGATTATGCCGGACAAGCAATTGTATCGGCTGCATCTTGCACCACCAACTGCTTGGCACCAGTAGCTAAGGTTCTGAACGATAACTGGGGACTTAAACGTGGCCTGATGACTACCGTTCACGCTGCTACTGCCACCCAAAAAACTGTTGATGGCCCATCTGCCAAAGACTGGCGCGGTGGCCGTGGTATTTTGGAAAACATCATTCCTTCATCCACCGGTGCGGCCAAGGCCGTTGGCGTGGTTCTGCCTGAACTAAACGGCAAGCTAACCGGCATGGCATTCCGCGTTCCTACATCGGACGTTTCGGTTGTTGATTTGACCGTCGAATTGGAAAAAGACGCATCTTATGATGACATTTGCAAAGCCATGAAAAAAGCATCCGAAGGCGAAATGAAGGGCACGCTCAATTACACCGATGAAATGGTTGTTTCGACTGATTTCCGTGATTGTTCTGCGTCTTCTATCTTTGATGCCGGTGCCGGAATTGCGCTAGACGGAACCTTTGTTAAGGTTGTGTCATGGTATGACAACGAATATGGCTACACCTGCAATATGTTGCGCTTCGTTCAACACGTTGCCGCTAACTAACAAGTTTTCAAAATTAAAATTAAAGCGGGGCTTTCTTTTCGATGGCCCCGCTTTTTTATGTGTATAATCACCATTATGACATGTGGCCTTTATCTAATTACCCCACCTCAGTTTGATGTGGCTGAATTTAAACCCCGGCTAATTGCAGCACTTGATGGTGGCGATGTTGCCGTGGTGCAATTGCGCCTTAAAAACGCTGATGGTACCCCAGCCCCCACCCAAGATGTTGCCCAGGCCGCAAAAATATTGATGCCATTGGTGCAAGAGCGCGACATCGCCTTCATCATCAATGATGAAGCCCATCTGGCAGGTGAAATTGGTGCCGACGGCGTGCATATTGGGCAAAGCGATATTTCATATAATGATGCCAGAAAAGCAGTTGGCGATGATGCCATTGTTGGGGTTACCTGCCACGCCTCAACCCATTTGGCCATGACGGCGGCTGAACAAGGTGCTGATTACGTAGCCTTTGGCGCATTTTTTCCGACCAACACCAAAGAAACAACCGCGCGCCCCGATGTTGAAATATTAGAAAGCTGGGCCGCCGCAACCAACGTGCCGTCAGTTGCCATAGGCGGCATAACGGCTGAAAACTGCGGGGAATTAGCGGTTGCGGGGGCTGATTTTGTGGCCGTGGTTAACGCTGTATGGGGCCATCCAGATAGCCCGGGGGCGGCAATTAAAGAATTTAATGCGGTTCTAACCAGATTGTGAAAACTGCGACATAGACAGAAAAGACCAAACCTGACATTTTGCGCCTCTGAATTGTTATGGTGTACTGGTGGGGCGCTGGTTTTTTTCATAGGTGATTTGATTTGAGCAACACAAAATCCGATTTTGAACACAGCATAATCGACCTTCATGATGGTGCGGGCCGCATTAACAAAAGCCTTGAAGATATTGTAGGCGTTATTGACCAAGTTGCCCGCGACAACGAAAGTTTTATCCAATCAATGGATAAAGAACCCGATAGCGAGCACAGCGCCGATATCCGCAAGCTGCTGGAAAATGTGCGCGGACAAATAAAAGACATTGTTGATTTTGGTCGCAAGTTCGAAGTTCGCATCAACGAATATTCCGACGAAGTTATTGACCTTAATCGCCAGCTTGAGCATACCAAAAAAGTTGCGATGATTGACCCGACCACCGGCATCGGTAACCGACGTCGATTTGAAGAATCATTAAAATCAATCATTGAAAACATCGAAGATTTCAAAGGCAAGGTTTCGGTGTTGCTGGCAGATGTAGATAATTTCAAAACTGTTAATGATACCCTTGGCCACAATGTGGGAGATCAAGTTCTGCGCCAAGTAGCAGAAAACTTTGTCACCAATCTAAAGGGCAGCGATATTGTGGCGCGCTGGGGCGGTGATGAATTTTCGGCAATTTTGCCCGAAACTGAATTAGTCCACGCAATCAAAGTGGCGGAAAATGTGCGCGAAGGAATAGCCAAACGCTCTATCCGCAACAAAGAAACCGGCGAAGAAATGGGCCGGGTCACCCTTTCGATTGGGGTTTCCACCTATCATGAAGGCGATAACCCGCATAAACTTATCTTCCGTGCCGACCAGGCCCTTTATGAGGCCAAGCGTGCCGGGCGCAACCGCACCCAAGGCGAACTGGATGATGACTAGACCTTCTTGGTTTTTTTGATTTTTAGGCCATTTTAGGCCCTATTGCGGGTCTATTGTTCCATTGCACCCGAGGGCCGCTGGTGGTAGCTTCCGCGCCCATGGATAATTCCATATACACTTTTCTCCTTGTTCATTGAAATGGGTCAAAGAAATGAAAATTAACGGCAACGCCATTCGTCCCGGATACGTAATTGAACACCAGGGCCGTCTTTGGCGCGCGGTCAAAACTGCACACACCCAACCCGGCAAAGGCGGTGCCTACCTACAGGTAGAGCTACGCGATATTAAAAGCGGAACCAAACTTAATGAACGCTTTCGTTCATCAGAAACGGTTGAGCGCGCCACATTGGAACAGCGTGATTATCAATATTTGTATACCGATGGCGAAACTTACACTTTCATGGATACTGAAACTTATGAACAAATGCCCATCAGCGCAGAAATGCTTGGTGAGGATCAAATTCCGTATTTACAAGAATCAATGATGGTTAGTATCGAAAGCCACGAAAATAAACCAATCGGCATTCAATTGCCGGAAACTGTGGTGCTTGAAATAACCGAAGCCGACGCCGTAGTAAAAGGGCAAACCGCATCATCCAGCTATAAACCAGCTATGTTAGAAAATGGTATTAAAACGTTGGTTCCGCCGCACATTGGAACCGGAACCCGTATTGTGGTTAACACTGCTGACGGCTCGTACGTCGAGCGGGCTAAAGACTAATGGCACATATTAATTCATCAGCGCTTATGAACGTAATGACCGCAGCTGCGACCAAGGCCGCGCGCAAGCTAGTGCGTGATTTTGGCGAGGTTGAACACTTGTTAGTTTCAAAAAAAGGCCCGGCCGATTTTGTTTCCATTGCAGATAAAACCGCTGAAGATACACTTGTCCGTGAACTTAAAAAAGCGCGCCCTGATTATGGTTTTATTTTAGAAGAAAACGACAACATCAAAGGCAAAGATGAATCCAACACTTGGATTATTGATCCGCTTGATGGGACCACAAATTTTCTTCACGGTATTCCACATTTTGCAATTTCAATTGGGCTTATGCGTGATAACGATATCTTTGCAGGCGTTGTTTACAACCCGGTTCAAGATGAAATGTACTGGGCGGAAAAAGGCCAAGGTGCATTTCTTAACGGTCGACGCATTAGGGTGTCGGCACGCAAAGAAGTTTCAGAATCGCTTTTCGCCACTGGCATCCCATTTATGGAATCGGGCAAAGAAGACCGTTTTTTAGAACGCCTTGAAAATGTAATGAGTGTATCAGCTGGCGTGCGCAGATTCGGTTCTGCCGCCCTAGACTTGGCCTACGTTGCGGCCGGGCGTTACGATGGATTCTGGGAAACTGGCTTAAAAAAATGGGATATGGCAGCGGGAATAGCCCTTGTACGTGAAGCGGGCGGTTTTGTTACCGATATAAGTGGGCGCAAAAATATGCTGGAAAACGGCGATATTGTCTGCGCCAATGACAAGCTTCACTCAAAACTTCTAAAAATGGTAAAATAACAGCCAAAATCTGCCATTTTTTATGCTTAGGCTTGTTCTAAATCTAGAAATGCAGATTAAGTTACGCCTTACCCCTTAGGCCCGATAGGCTGTTGTCTATGGGCTTTGCCTTGGTTATTGTCTGACTACGTGGATTTGACCTTTGTTTATATGGTCTTAATATTCCGGCAAATGCTGCCCGGGGAGAAACTGATAAAAATGTATGCTGGAATTAAAACTGCTTCATTAGATCTTGGCCATGCCAAGACATCACAAAAATTAGTACTAAAATTAGGAAGCGCCTTGGTGTTTTCCTTTGGCTTAGGTGTTTATTTTATTGCAATGCCATCTGCAGCATGGGCGCAGGAAAGTATTGCTCTAGATTATGCTAATCCAAACGTTAGTATCGATTTTTCAGTTTTAGATGACAACGGCCCCACCCCAGGAATATCAACTTCGCCGATTATAAAAAAAGGTGGGCACATTGTTCCCGGAGCAAAAGCACCTGTTTCAACGCTTTACATTACGCCTGCTGGTAATTTTGCCAAAATCGAAGAACCAACAGAATCAAAACCTGCACAAACAGCAATGCCAGAAGAACCATCTTCGCCGATTGACGTGCCTACAAATGAAACAGTTGCCAAAGAAGATATCCCTGCTGCACCAGCGCCAAGCGTTAGCGCTGAGCATGAACAAGAGCCTGTAAAAGAAACCCCCGCATCGGCACCTGAGCTTGCAAAAGAAGAGGTTGCCCCACCACCAGAACCAGCGCCAATTGAACCACCTAAAGAAATAGCTAAAAAAGAAGTCCCTCAAGAAGCCGTTAGCGAAATGGCAAAGGCAGAAGTGGAAATGCCCACAGCGCCACCGCCACCGCCCGAACCAGCGCCTGCACCCGCGCCAATAACACCTGTGGTTAACGCCCCAGCCGTAGAAATGCCGACACCTGCAAAACCCGCTGAGGTTGAGCCGCTAAAACTTGATGCCCAAAAAACTCCAGAAAAAATTACAGAAAAAGCGGCTGACCCAATTAGTGCACCACCACCGCCACCAGTTGTTGAAGCCCCAAAACCGCCAATGGTAACTGCGCCATTACCAGAAAGCACGCTTACGCAAGAAAGCGAACCAACGCCAAGCGCGCCATCGGTTGCATCTATACCGCCAAGCGGGGGAACGGTTGGCGATGGATATTCCCTTCGGGTTTTGTTTGAACCAGATACCGCAAAACTTGCGGGCTTGGCGCGCGATGATTTAAGCGCACTTGTAAAAAATATGGGCGACAATGAAAACCTTCGCCTGCAACTGTTGGCCTATGCCGGTGGGGCGGATATGTCTGCCAGCGTAGCACGCAGGCTTTCCCTATCGCGTGCTTTGGCTGTTCGTTCTTATTTGATCGAAAGCGGCATTCGCTCAACCAGAATTGATGTTCGCGCACTAGGCAATAAAACAACAGATGCCGATACCGAACGCGTTGATATTACGGTGATCGAACGCTGAGTTATTTATTGCAACTGCATTAACAGTCTGTTTTTTAGTCAGTTTGGGCAAATACGGTTGCCTAAGGGAAGTTAAACATGACACCGCCAAGCAGATATCTATTAAGAATGACTTTGTTTCTTGCCGTTGTTGCGGCTGGTGCGGTGTTAGTGGTTTTGCCGCTTAAAACCGCGTTCATGGCCAATGCGCCACTTAATGGTCTTATTGTTGGTGTGTTTTTGCTGGGCGCGATTAACAGTTTTCGCCAAGTATTTCAGATTAGCCCCGAAATTGCGTGGATAGAACATTTTCGTAGTGGTGGCGCCCGCGCGGCAACAACATCATCTGAGGTATCTACCCCACGCCTGCTAGGGCCTATGGCGGCAATGATTGGCGACAGGTCGGAAATAAAGATTTCATCCATTGCCATGCGTTCAATGTTAGACGGGGTCGCATCAAGGCTTGATGAACAACGTGAAATTTCCCGCTACACAGTCGGTTTGTTGGTTTTTCTTGGCCTGCTTGGAACATTTTGGGGCTTGCTTGATACCTTGGGTGCCATCCGTGGCGTGATTTCCGATATATCAGTTGGCGGTGGTGGAAATATATCGGCGGTGTTCGATGGGCTTAAAACCGGTTTGGAAAAACCGCTTGCCGGAATGGGAACTGCTTTTTCATCTTCACTTTTTGGCCTTGCCGGTTCGTTAGTGCTGGGGTTTTTGGATTTGCAAACCGGGCAAGCGCACAACCGTTTTTATACCGAACTTGAAGATTGGCTTTCGGGCCAAGCTAAACTTTCTTCCGCCAGCGTTTCGGCTGAGGGCGAACAAGGTGTTCCGGCATACGTTGAAGCATTGCTAGAACAAACAGCTGAGAGCCTTGAAAACCTGCAACGCACAATTAGCCGAGGCGAGGAAAACCGTCATAAAACCCACGAGGCACTTTCAGAACTTTCTTCGCGCATGGGAACATTGACCGACTTTATGAAAACCGAACAAGCGGTAATGAAAAAGCTAGCCGAAACACTTGCCGCTGGGGCCACTGCTGGTGGTACAGGCGGCATGGACGAAGCTACCCGCACCCATATACGAAATATGGATTTATGTCTTTCACGCCTTTTAGAAGAAAACAGAACTGGGCGCGAAGAAACGGTTTCGCAATTACGTAGCGAAATAAAATTACTGGCGCGCACGGTTGCCGCTAAGGATGATTCTTAAAAAACAGGGGCTGATTAAAAAATGCCTGGCCTTTCTTCACGCTATCGCCAACGAGCGGATATATGGCCGGGGTTTGTCGATGCCTTGGCGTCGCTTCTTATGGTAATAATTTTTTTGTTACTGGTTTTTGTATTGGCGCAGTTTTTTCTGGGCGAAGCATTATCTGGTCGTGAAAATGCATTACAAAAACTAGATCGTGAAATGGCCGAGATGGCCGAATTGCTGGCATTAGAAAAAGACACATCCAAATCATTGCGCAGTGATGTAAGCAGGCTATCGGGCGAATTGCAGGCATCAATACTGGATCGTGATCGCTTAAATGAAAACATTGAAAAAGGTCAGGGCGAAATATCAAGACTAAGCGCTGATATTGAAAAACTTGATGCATTAAAAGCACGGTTAGAAAATGATATTGGCAAGCTGGCGGCAAATCTTGAAGAAAAAGAAACTGCACTTTTGGCGGAACAAGAAATATCGGAAAGTGCGCGTGCCGAAATTGCACTATTAAACCAGCGCCTTGGTGCAATGAAAGACCAAATAGCCGCCCTCAACAAAACGCTGGATGCATCGGAACAAAAAGCCAAAGACCAAAACGCCCAGATTGTTTCACTGGGCAAACGTCTTAATAGTGCGCTGGCTGGCAAGGTTCAGGAGCTAAGTGAATATAGGTCAGATTTTTTTGGTCGTCTTAAAATTGCATTAGGTGATCACCCCGGCATTCGCGTTGTTGGTGATCGGTTTGTTTTTCAATCAGAAGTTCTTTTTGCCAGTGGCGACACGGATATTGGCGAGGCTGGCCTTGGGCAAATTTCCAGACTGGCAGAAACATTAAAAGATGTAAGTGCGCGTATTCCTGCTGATATTGACTGGGTGCTTAGGGTTGATGGCCATACTGATTTGGTGCCAATTCAAAATGAACGCTTCCGTTCAAACTGGGAACTTAGTGCCGCGCGATCAATTTCAGTGGTTAAAAAACTTATTGCCGAAGGAATTCCGGCTAATCGTCTTGTTGCCGCCGGATTTGGTGAATTCCAACCAATTGACAAAGGCAGCGATGATGCGTCCCTTAGGCGAAATCGCCGCATCGAGCTAAAACTAACGGGGCGCTAGCATGAATAATTTTTTCCGGTTATAAGAAACAGCAAAATAAAGACATATAATTTAACAATCTTTATAAATATCTATTCCCTAACAGCGCACAAATTGAAAAGAAAATTATTTTATGCTCGTAATATTTCTGATCGTATTCATCGATCTGGTTGGCTTTGATATTG
>JAOUJU010000220.1 GCA_029883045.1 Rhodospirillaceae bacterium | reverse complement strand
AGGTGAATTCCCATCCCTGTTTGGTGATTTGTATCAGCGCCCCGCCGAAGCCCGTGCAGAATTTGCGGAAAAAGGCTGGTCCAAGGTTGCAGCGTTTCAAACCCGCAACCCCATGCACCGTTCACATGAACACCTAGCAAAAATTGCTGTCGAAGTTACCGACGGTGTTTATATCCACCAAGTTCTGGGCAAATTGAAAGCTGGTGACATTCCCGCCGAAACCCGCACCAAAGCTATTCAGGCAATGATAGATAACTACTTCGTTAAGGGAACCGTCATTCAGGCGGGCTATCCTATCGAAATGCGTTATGCCGGGCCGCGCGAAGCATTGTTTCATGCGCTTATCCGCCAAAATTATGGCTGTTCGCACCTTATTGTTGGGCGCGATCATGCTGGCGTGGGCGATTATTATGGACCGTTTGATGCACAGCACATTTTCGACAAACTATGGGACGGTGCGCTAGAAACCCAGCCGCTTAAAATAGATATTACGTTTTATTGTTCTAAATGCATGGGCATGGCGACAGCCAAAACCTGCCCACACGATGCAGAGCACCACGTGTCTATTTCCGGCACTAAACAACGCGAAATGCTAGACGCTGGCGCAGATATTCCGCCTGAATTTTCTAGGCCCGAGGTCGTTAAGGTACTGCAAGCGTATTATGCGTCCTTGAAAAAATAGATATTCACATGGCTTAAATAGGCCAAGGCGTAGATAACACCACACCCAATGAGGGGTACCAAGGTAAACCATTGGTATCCCTCATTTTATTTGCATAACATAACGTGTGGGCGGGATTCTGGGCAGGTTCTAGGCAGATTCTGGAGCATAAAATAGTCTAAATAGTCTAAAAATAGCGCCCCAATGGGGAGAAAAAACGCGCTATGCACACAACCATTACAATATAGAATATATCGAATATTGTTTATATCTTGCTGAAAAGCATGAAAAAATTTTCATATCTATTACCACAAGATTCTAATTTCTCATTTAATTGCGCTTGTCCTGACATTGTGGTTGTCAAATGATATTTCATTTATATACTGTCTCGCTAATGTATGGGGACTCATCATAATTAACAATAATGCATGAGAACTTGCTCTGCAGGTTTACTGATAACCTGCCATCTCAACAGGGGAGGACTTTAATGTTCACTACTAATCCGTTCGCTGATCTTGTAAATACTATCCCGCTAAACGTTATCCAAGGGTACGTCATTTTGATGGCTATCTTGGTTGTTGGCGGCACTGTTTTGGACATGCTCCACAAGAAAAGTGCTCAATTTTTCTTCGAAAAAGGCGAAAAAGCCAAAGCTGACCGCGAACGCGAAGTTGGTGCTGGTGAAGCAGTCGGCATCGCAATTCAAACAGTTGTAATCGATGTGGCCACATCTGGTGAGTTCTGCAATCCAAAACGGCGCATTTCACACCTGTTCACCATGTACGGGTTCATATTGTTTCTGCTATCAACCATCGCATTGGTATTTGCCTACCCAACACACGCAGCACCCGGTGTTGTGTCGCAGGTTTGGCACCTAGGTGCCGCAATGGTTATGTTTGGCGGTTACTGGTTCTGGTTCTTCATCCGCGTTGATGTAGCAGCCGAAGGTGTTCCTTGGTATCGCCTAGTACGTGCCGACATGTTCATTCTGTCGCTACTGGGCACCACCACATTCGGCCTAGTTTGGTCGCTATTGCAGACCAGCGGTGCCGGGACCTCAACCATAGTGTTCTTGGGCTTGTTTATCATCTCTGCCACCGTGTTGTTCGCTGGTGTTATGTGGTCGAAATTTGCACACATGTTCTTTAAGCCAGCTGCCGCTTTCCAAAAACGGATGCTCAAAGCTGATGGTTCTAATCAGAACCTGCCTAAAGATGTTGATCTGACGGATCCTGAATTGCAAAAAAGATTTCCAGACATTCCTGAATACATGGGTGTTAACCCACCTAACATGGGACCCGGAATCAAGCGTGAAGCTCCGAATCATTACTAATTCAAACCTAAAGATACTCTCAAACAGGTAAGGAAAAGAAAATGCCTACTTTCGTCTATATGACACGATGTGATGGTTGCGGACACTGCGTTGATATATGCCCGTCTGACATCATGCACATCGATAAAACATACCGTCGTGCCTACAACATTGAGCCAAGCATGTGCTGGGAATGCTATTCCTGTGTGAAGGCATGCCCACAACACGCTATCGATGTTCGTGGTTATGCTGACTTTGCACCGTTAGGCCACAGTGTTCGCGTGGACCGCGATGAAGAAAAAGGTGTAATTTCTTGGCGCATCAAGTTCCGCAACGGCAAAAAAGACATGACCCTTTTGGCTCCGATTACGACCAAGCCTTGGGGTACAGCCATTCCAAATCTTAGCGAAGCACCTGCGCCGACCAAAGAACAGCGTGACAGCCAGCTACTATACAACGAGCCGAAGTACATCCGCATGGATGATGGTGGAATCCACACTCTGGAAACCAACGGCCTTAAGATGAAGCAGGGGGTATACTACTAATGGCTTACAAAACTGTAGTCGAAGACAACATTGATATTCTTGTCGCTGGTGCTGGTCTTGGTGGCACTGGTGCCGCTTTTGAAGCCCGCTACTGGGGTCAAGACAAGAAAATCGTAATTGCCGAAAAGGCCAACATTGACCGTTCCGGTGCTGTTGCCCAGGGCCTTTACGCCATCAACTGCTACATGGGAACCCGTTTTGGCGAGAACAACCCAGAAGACCATGTGCATTATGCGCGCATTGATCTTATGGGTATGGTACGCGAAGATTTGCTGTTTGATATGGCGCGTCACGTTGATTCTGCCGTTCATCAGTTCGAAGAATGGGGCATGCCCATCATGCGCGACAAGGAAAAGGGTTCTTACCTGCGTGAAGGTCGCTGGCAGATTATGATCCACGGTGAATCTTACAAGCCACTAGTGGCTGAAGCCGCAAAAAAATCGGCTGACAAGGTTTATAACCGCGTTTGCATCACCCATCTTTTGATGGATGATGCCAAGGAAAACCGCGTAGCTGGTGCTGTTGGTTTCAACGTACGTACTGGTGACTTCCACGTGTTTAAATCCAAAACCGTTATTTGCGGTGCTGGTGGCGCTTCTAACATCTTTAAGCCGCGCTCAACTGGCGAAGGTTCCGGCCGTGTTTGGTATGCACCATGGTCATCTGGTTCGGCTTATGCGTTGATGATTAACGCCGGCGCTAAAATGACGCAGATGGAAAACCGCATCGTGCTTGCACGTTTTAAGGATGGTTATGGCCCAGTTGGAGCATACTTCCTTCACCTTAAAACTTATACGCAAAACGCCTATGGTGAAGAATACGAATCAAAATGGTTCCCTGCCCTACAGGAAATGGTAGGCAAGGAATATCTTGATCCGGAACTTTCACATGCGACCCACCGTCCAATTCCGACCTGCTTGCGTAACCACGCTATCATTAACGAAGTGAACGCCGGACGTGGCCCCATTCACATGGTGACCATGCATTCGTTCCAAGATCCCCATCTTGAGGAAATTGGTTGGCATAACTTCTTGGGTATGACCGTTGGTCAGGCCGTTTTGTGGGCAGCGACCGACGTTGATCCGAAAAACGAAAACCCTGAACTAACCACGTCTGAGCCTTATGT
>JAOUJU010000219.1 GCA_029883045.1 Rhodospirillaceae bacterium | reverse complement strand
CATGAATGATATGATGGCACAATATATGGTCGTAATGCCACCAAGTGCCAGCAATCATATAAAAATCCTCAATTTCTGCCCTTAGGGCCGTTGACTTGGGCGCCCAAGCGGCTTATACCCCGAGCCTGAATTTACCTACGGAGAAAGCCCCGTGAAACGTACATACCAACCTAGCAAACTAGTTCGCAAACGCCGCCACGGATTCCGTTCGCGTATGGCCACAGTCGGTGGACGCCGCGTTCTTGCAGCGCGCCGCGCCAAAGGGCGCAAGCGCCTTTCAGCCTGATAGCCAGTTTCGATGGCGAACGCTCTCCTGCGTATAAAACGCCGCCCGGAATTTCTTCGGGTTGCCTCTAAGGGCAAAAAATGGGCTGCACCAGGCCTTGTAATCCAAGCCATGAAAACGTCGTATAATGCAGGGCTTGATGCTGACAGTGCAGATCAAAACCTGCGTATAGGCTTTACAGTTAGTCGCAAAGTCGGAAATGCGGTAGGCCGCAACAGGGCCAAACGACGCCTGCGTGCTGTTTGTAATGAAATAATGCCACAATTTGCCAAACCAGGTTTTGATTACGTAATTATTGGCAGGCAAGCCACAATAAAGCGCCCATTTGAAATGCTGAAACAAGACCTAAAAAGTGCGTTGAATAAAACCGGAACAGCCCTAGGAATCGAAAACAAATGACACCGCTGGCCCATATATTTCGCGCCATGATAAAAACCTATCAATGGACCATATCGCCGATTTTGGGTTCTAGTTGCCGCTTTCACCCGACGTGTTCTACATATGGCCTTGAGGCGATTAAAAGCCATGGAGCAATCCATGGCGGATTTCTTGCGGTTAAGCGAATTTCGAAGTGTCATCCGTGGCACGAAGGTGGTATTGACCCTGTGCCGGAAATAAACCACGGTGGCGCAAAAATAACTGAAATAACTGATAGTAACAAAACAACCCAGGCTTAAACCGGGTGTTTAGGGGAAACGGAAACTAAAATAATGGATCATGATTATCGCAACCTGATTATGGCAATCGCCCTTTCTGGCCTTATCCTTTTGGGATGGCAGGCGATGTTTCCAACACCCTCCGCACCGCCACAAACGGTTAGTGAAACCGCATCCCCCATAACCGCACCACAGCCTACAGATGGTGGGGTTTCTGTTCCGGGCGCGCCCGATGTTGCGGTTCCCGGTGGTAGTGCAATACCAAACGAAGACAAAACCGTTTCGGTTGATAATTTACTAAATGGTAGCGCGCGTGTTTCCATTAACTCAAATAATATTAAGGGATCAATTTCCCTTAAGGGTGGGCGAATTGATGATGTGGTTCTTAAAAATTACAACGTGGAACTTCACGAAGAAAACAACAAGGTCCGCGTACTTTCGCCTAAAGGGCAAATCGGATCGTACTTTGCCGAATACGGCTGGGTCGGAAAAGGTTTTGCCAATGGTGAATTACCCGGCGCGGATACAAAATGGCAATCAGATGGCGGTGTTTTAAGCGAAACCAACCCAGTTACACTTAGCTGGGACAATGGCCAAGGTTTAAAATTTTCACGCACAATTGCAGTTGATAAAGATTACATGTTCACCGTCACCCAGACGGTTGAAAATAATTCACCCAAACCCATAGCATTAAATGCATATGCGCTTCTTTCGCGTTGGGGAACACCTGAAGTAACCGGGTATTTTATTTTGCACGAAGGTTTGCTGGGTGTGCTTGATGATACCCTCACCGAAATAGATTATTCAGACCTGATAGATACAAAAATATCCGAAGCCCCAACCACCGGTGGCTGGGTAGGCATAACCGATAAATACTGGTTGGCAGCAATTGTGCCTGACCAAAAAACACCAGTTAACACCCGTTTTGTTCATCGCAAAGACGGTGAAATTGACAAATACCAAGCAGATTTTTTAGGCCCGCAGTTGGTAATTCAACCGGGCAGCAGCACATCAAGCCAAAGCCGCCTTTTTGCTGGTGCCAAAGAAGTAATCTTGCTTGACCGTTATACCGACAAAGAAGGTGTTGCGCGTTTTGATTTAGCGGTTGATTTCGGTTGGTTTTATTTCATGACCAAACCAATTTTTTATGCCCTTAATTTTTTCCACAGTGCGCTGGGTAACTTTGGTCTGGGAATTTTGCTACTAACTGTGATGATCAAATTGGCGTTTTTCCCGCTGGCCAATAAATCATACAAAGCCATGGCAAAAATGCGCGAGCTGCAGCCAGAAATAAAAGTACTGCAAGAGCGTTACAAAGAAGACAAAACCCAACTTAACCAACAGATGATGGCGCTTTATAAAAAGAAGGGTGCTAACCCGGCGGCTGGTTGTCTGCCGATTGTTGTGCAAATTCCGGTATTTTTTGCGCTTTATAAAGTTCTGTTCGTAACCATCGAAATGCGCCACGCACCATTTTACGGATGGATACATGATCTTTCCGCGCCAGACCCAACCACAATTTTCAACCTGTTTGGTTTAATACCATTTACCCCGCCATCGTTCTTGATGATTGGTGTATGGCCGTTACTTATGGGTATTTCCATGTGGGCGCAACAAAAGCTCAACCCGCAACCGACCGACCCAATACAGGCCAAGGTATTTATGTTCTTACCAATATTTTTTACCTTCCTGTTGGCACCGTTCCCTGCTGGCCTGGTTATTTACTGGGCATGGAACAACTCGCTTTCGATTCTCCAACAGTGGACAATCATGAAGCGTATGGGCGTAAAATAGCCATATCTGCCGGGTAATTGGTTTTGGCATTATTGCGCAATTGCGTAATTGGAAAATTATAATGAATATAAGCACGCCCGAACCGCTGGAAGAATTCGAACCCGGTGAAATAGAACGTGGACGCTTGTTGTTTGCAGGTGAATGCACGTTCATGCTGGGCGTGGCTGGGCTTGATCAAATTCCTGAAACTGAAACGGCAGAAATTGCATTTGCTGGGCGCTCTAATGTTGGTAAATCTTCGCTGATAAACGCCCTAACCGGTCGGGGTTCGTTGGCACGCACATCACATACACCAGGCAGAACCCAGCAAATAAACTTTTTTGATTTAAGCTCTCGTCTTACCATTGCCGATCTTCCGGGGTATGGTTATGCCCGCGCGCCTAAGGACGAGGTTGCCAAATGGACCAGATTGGTAAATGCCTACCTCAAAGGGCGTCGCACACTGGTTCGGGTAATGTTGCTAATTGATGCCCGCCACGGCATCAAAGACGTTGACCGCAAAATTATGAAAATGCTTGATGATGCTGCCGTTAGCTATCAGGTAGTATTGACCAAGGCAGATAAATTAAAAGAAAAAGAGCGCATAGCCGTAGTTAGCAAAACCGCAACCGAGCTTGCCACCCACGTTGCCGCTTATCCGTTTCTTCATCTTTGCAGTTCCCACAAAGGTTCTGGTATTGAAACACTTCGTGCCGACATCGGGCGCATTGCGGGTAATTAGTTACGCTAGTTCTGGGTAGCTAATCAGGTAAAAGTATTGTAATTTGCCAGAACTATGAGCAAAGAAAACGACATATCATTAGAAAAAACCCATGAAGAGTGGCTGAAGCAAGCGGCCACCCTGTCCGAAGCGCTGCCTTATATGCGCCGTTATGCAGGCGAAAGCCTTGTTATTAAATACGGTGGGCACGCCATGGGT
>JAOUJU010000218.1 GCA_029883045.1 Rhodospirillaceae bacterium | reverse complement strand
TCACTTTTAAATATTATTACCGTCATTGGAAATGCGACTAAGAAGACTTATGCCCAAGCGTTACTTGATAGGCTTCGCGAAATGAATTTAGTGACTTTAAAAAATGGTTACTACTCTGCAACAAGCGAATTAATTTTATTAGCAGAAAAGGCAGAAGAAGGAACTACTGAAACAATTACAACCATCCCCGCATCTGACCGTGTCGTCCCACTCAATCATAACGGAGACCCTTACAAAGAAGCTGTTGTCGCTTTGGACAGGGCGCTTGAAGAATTCAATAAAGACCATCCGCACGATAATCTTTCTGGGATTGAAAACAATGTTCTTTTCAATGTCGTTGCCGCAGGCAGAGGTCTTTTAAATGGTGCTGAGGTAGGATTAAAAGTTGCTAATGATTATATCGTAAATCCTTTAAGGCAAATAATCGAACGCTATGACCAAGCGGTAGTTAGCGGCTTGGTCGGCGCACACGGCAAAGAAATCATAAGCGCGGCTCAACTGGCTTTGGATGCTGTGTTAAAACTGCTTGGACTCGGATAATAAAATGCCAAAAAGAACAGACATCAAATCCATCCTTATTGTCGGCGCCGGGCCAATTGTTATTGGCCAAGCGTGCGAGTTTGATTATTCCGGCGCGCAGGCGTGCAAGGCGTTAAAGGATGAAGGCTACCGGGTAATATTGGTAAATTCCAACCCCGCCACCATCATGACCGACCCCGGCATGGCGGACGCAACGTACATTGAACCGATAACCCCTGAATTTTTAGAAAAAGTAATCGCCAAAGAAAAACCAGACGCAATTTTGCCGACCATGGGTGGGCAAACCGCGCTTAATGCGGCCATGGCGCTTTCTGAAAATGGGGCGTTAAAACGCCACAACGTTGAATTGATAGGCGCCAACGAACATTCCATCGCCAAGGCCGAGGACAGGCAGCTGTTTCGCGATGCCATGGATAAAATTGGCCTTAATACGCCGCATTCTTTTGTGGTTAAAAACATGGAAGAAGCCCGGACTGCCATGGCAGAAATTGGCCTGCCGATGATTATTCGCCCTAGCTTTACCATGGGCGGCATCGGTGGTGGCATTGCATACAACAAGGAAGAATATGAAAATATTGTCTTTGGTGGCCTAGCTGCCAGCCCGGTACATGAAGTGTTGGTCGAACAATCAGTTCTGGGGTGGAAAGAATATGAAATGGAAGTTGTCCGCGACAAAGCAGATAACTGCATCATTATTTGTTCCATTGAAAACGTTGACCCCATGGGGGTGCATACGGGCGATTCCATAACCGTTGCCCCGGCATTAACCCTAACCGATAAAGAATATCAAATCATGCGGGGCGCATCGATTGCGGTGCTGCGTGAAATTGGGGTCGATACTGGTGGGTCGAACGTGCAGTTTGCGGTCAACCCGGAAAACGGCGAATTAATTGTTATTGAAATGAACCCCCGGGTTTCACGTTCATCGGCGTTGGCATCAAAAGCAACCGGGTTCCCGATAGCCAAAATTGCCGCCAAGTTAGCGGTTGGCTATACATTGGATGAACTTAAAAATGATATTACCGGTGGGGTTACCCCGGCATCGTTTGAACCGACCATCGATTATGTGGTTACCAAAATACCGCGCTTTACCTTTGAAAAATTCCCCGGTGCCGAAGCTACATTAACCACCGCAATGAAATCGGTTGGTGAAGCCATGGCCATTGGGCGCACGTTTGCTGAAAGTTTACAAAAAGGTTTGCGTTCAATGGAAACTGGCCTTGATGGGTTAGATGAAATTGAAATAAAGGGCGTTGATAGCGCCAACCCCGACAAACAAGCAGTCATGGCCGCACTAACAATTGCTAGCCCGGACAGATTATTGGTAATTGCCCAAGCGTTGCGTTTTGGCCTTAGCGTCAGTGAAATAAACGCAGCGTGCAAGTATGAGCCATGGTTCATTGAGCGCATCGAAGAAATTATAAATGCTGAAAAAGATGTTCGCAAAAACGGCCTGCCCGGTGATGCGGTTGGATTATTAAAATTAAAGAAAATGGGTTTTTCCGATGCCCGTCTGGCCACGCTGGTTGGCGGCAAACAAGCCGACATCAAACGTATGCGCGACACATTAAACGTGCGCCCAGTTTACAAACGCGTTGATACCTGTGCGGCGGAATTTCCATCCAAAACCCCATACATGTATTCATGTTATGAAGGCGACGGTGTTAACCCGGGCGAATGCGAAGCCGAAGTTAGTTCCCGTAAAAAAATTGTCATCCTTGGTGGTGGGCCAAACCGTATTGGCCAAGGAATAGAATTTGATTATTGCTGCGTTCATGCCGCATATGCGGTGAAAGACATTGGCCATGAAGCCATAATGGTAAACTGTAATCCGGAAACGGTTTCAACCGATTATGACACATCCGATAGGCTTTATTTTGAACCGCTAACATCCGAAGACGTAATTGAATTGCTGCAAAAAGAACAAAGCAAAGGAACGCTTTTGGGTTGCATCGTTCAGTTTGGCGGGCAAACCCCGTTGAAGCTAGCGCATGAATTAGAACAAGCGGGCATGCCAATATTGGGAACATCGCCCGACGCCATAGATCTGGCCGAAGACCGTGAACGTTTTCAAGAATTGCTGCACCAATTAAACCTTAAACAGCCCAATAACGGCATTGCCCGTTCAATTTCTGAGGCTGAACAAGTTGCAATTGATATCGGCTATCCCTTGGTGGTGCGCCCCAGTTATGTTTTAGGTGGCCGGGCGATGGAAATTGTCCACGACCATGCATCGTTAATGCGCTATATGACCACCGCAGTAAAAGTTAGCGGTGATAGCCCGGTATTGTTAGATAGCTATCTTTCCGGTGCGGTCGAAATTGATGTTGATGCGTTGGCCGACAGTGATGGCGATGTTTATATCGCTGGCATCATGCAACACATTGAAGAAGCGGGCATTCATTCGGGCGATAGCGCGTGTTCGTTGCCACCATATTCGCTAAGTCAAAATATAATTGATGACATTCGCGTGCAAACCGTGGCGCTGGCCAAAGCATTAAAGGTTGTTGGCCTGATGAATATTCAATTCGCGGTCCAAGGTGAAACAGTTTTCATATTAGAAGTTAACCCCCGGGCTTCGCGCACGGTACCGTTTGTTGCCAAGGCAACGGGCGTGCCCATTGCCAAAATTGCCGCACGTCTAATGGCCGGTGAAAAAATAAAAGATTTTAATTTAGGCGCAGTCGCCAAGATGAACCACGTTGCGGTGAAAGAAGCGGTATTCCCGTTTGCTAGGTTCCCCGGCGTTGATATTATTTTAGGCCCAGAAATGAAATCCACTGGCGAGGTCATGGGCCTTGATACGGATTTTAATCGCGCCTTTGCGAAATCGCAATTAGGTGCGGGTGTACGCTTGCCATTGGAAGGGACAGCGTTTCTTTCGGTAAAAAATTCAGACAAGGACGCAATAACCAAGGTTGCAAAAAAACTTGTCGATTTGGGTTTCAAATTAATAGCCACCAGTGGCACCGCCCAGCACCTGAGCGAACAAGGAGTGGGCGTTAAACCCATCAACAAGGTTCTAGAAGGCCGCCCCCATTGTGTTGATGCGGTTGTTTCCGGCGAGGTACAATTGGTAATAAACACAACCGAAGGTGCGCAATCCATATCTGATA
>JAOUJU010000217.1 GCA_029883045.1 Rhodospirillaceae bacterium | reverse complement strand
AAACCACAGGTTTGTTCAAGGGCTTTGTTTTTGCGTGCTTAGTTTGCTATTGTGGGCTCAAGCAGGCAATTAACACCATTGTCTAGAAAGAGTACAAGTCGTGTCCCAAACAGATTTACAGCAAAATTCCCATTCCAATTCTAGCTCTAATTCGCAGGCCTATGCTGCAATTGACCTTGGCACCAATAACTGCCGAATGCTTATTGCGCATCCACATGACAATGGATTTCGCGTAATTGATTCCTTTTCTCGTATTGTCCGCCTTGGCGAGGGCGTGTCGGCCAGTGGAACCCTTAGTCATGATGCTATTGAACGCACAATTTCAGCGCTGGGTGTATGCCGCACAAAAATGAGGCGCGCCGGTGTAACAAGGGCCAGATGCGTAACAACCGAGGCCTGCCGCCGAGCAGATAACCGAGGGGATTTCCTTGCCCGAGTACACGAAGAAGTCGGGCTTGAGTTAGAGGCAATAAGCGCAAAAGAAGAGGCCGAATTAACCCTAATGGGTTGCGCCCCCCTGTTGGGTGAAGTTCGCCCCCATGCATTGGTATTTGATATTGGTGGGGGCAGCACCGAGGCTGTATGGATTGACATGGCAAAACCCGGCGAGCCAAAGGCCATTGATATGGTTTCCCTGCCCCATGGGGTTGTTACCTTGAGCGAAGATTACCCCGGCGGCACCGGAACCGATGGCGCGTTTGAAGAAATTATTAAACAGATTGATGATGGCCTTGCCGAATTTGATGAACGCAATAACATATCGCAATCCATAGCCAATGGCATGGTGCAGATGCTTGGCACTTCTGGAACCGTCACAACCTTGGGCGCAATGCATTTGGGGCTACCCAGGTATGATCGTTCAAAAATTGATGGGCTTGTTCTTTCATTTGATGATATCAGCAAAACCATCTCAATGATTGATGAAATGTCGGTTGAAAACCGCATGAAACATCCATGCATTGGGGCCAAGCGTGGTGATTTAATGATGTCAGGCTGCGCCATACTAGAGGCGGTAACAAGGCGTTGGTCGGCGGGTAAATTGGTGGTTGCCGATCGCGGCATCCGCGAAGGTATTTTGCTTTCACTTATTGCAGAAGATTCCTCAGGAGATACCCCGTGACCCAGCCGCCAAAAGGCTACAAAGGTAGAAATTCACGTGGCGGAAATGCACGTATGGTATTTGAGCGCGTTAAAACTGCCAGACGGAGAAAAAATTCATCCACCGCATGGTTAAAACGCCAATTAAATGACCCTTACGTTATTGAGGCGAAGCGTCGCGGTTTTAGGTCGCGTGCAGCATTTAAAATATTAGAACTAAATGAAAAATTTGATTTCTTGAAACCGGGTGCCAGAATTGTTGATTTAGGTGCCGCCCCGGGTGGCTGGTCGCAAGCAGCAAACGAACTAGTTACGACAGACCGGAAAAAAGGTAAAATTATTGCCCTTGATATTCAGGAAATGGATCCGATCGAAGGCGTAGAAATATTGCATCTAGATTTTACAGCCAATGATGCCCCCGATGCACTAAAACAATCATTGGGTGGCGAAGCCGATGTAGTAATGAGCGACATGGCCGCACCATCAACCGGGCACACCGGAACCGATCACCTGCGCATTATGGGGTTGTGCGAAATAGCGCTAGAATTTGCCCGCGAGGTTCTAGCCCCCGGTGGAACATTTTTAGCCAAAGTTCTACAAGGTGGGACCGAAGGTGAATTATTAATCAACCTTAAGCGCGATTTTAAAACTGTGCGCCATATCAAGCCGCCATCAAGCCGCCAAGATTCAGCCGAAATGTATGTTGTCGGGTTGAATTTCAAGGGCAGGCAAAAAGACGCCGAATAAAAAACTACCTAGTTTTTTACCACCGGATAGTTTTCTTTTATCCATCCATTGATACCGTTAGTTACGTTATAAACTTTTTTATAACCTGCCCGGTCAGCCAAATATGTGGCAATAGACGCTGTGCGATTGCCACTGCGACAAATAATAATTACCTCATCATCCTTTCCTGCAACTTCTGCAAAGTTTTGTGGAAACGTTTGCACGGCCCTGCCGGTTTCATCAAAAGATGTGATTAATTTAGACCCTTCGATAATTCCGGTTTGGGACCATTCTTTGGCGGTACGGATATCAACGATGGTGACGCCCTTGGCCAAAAGCGCTTTTAATTCAGCATTATTAATGTTGGTAAAGCTGGGCGCAGATACGTCCATTAATTCAACTTCAAATTTTAACGTCGCATTTGGCGGAATGGCACCGGGGTAGCCTTTCGGGCCATAACCAAGTTCGGGTGGAATAACCAATTCACGTTTACCGCCAACGCGCATTCCTTCTACCCCGTAATCCCAGCCCTTTATTACCTCGCTAGCGCCAAGGGTAAATTTAAATGGGGTGCCGCGATCAAGGGATGAATCGAATTTTGATCCATCTTCTAGCCATCCGGTGTAATGAACGCTTACCTTAGAACGCGCAATGGCTTCCTCACCGGTTCCTTTTTTAAGGTCGGTAATTTTAAGGTTTTTATTTTTTTCACCCTCAGCCGCATTGATGGGCCCGCCCGCGCCAATAATGAAAATCATTACCATAATGCCAATTACGGTGTTTTTTATGCTGGCGGCCAGATGCGTGTAGGTCATTTTATCAATCCCGGTATTTATTGCTGTGTGAACAAAGTCCCTGCCTAAGCTGGCATTTGTCCGTACATTAGCAGGGTGATATATTCCATATACTACATTGTTTTACTGTTAATATTAAAAATCTTTATATTGCTTAATGACCCTTGGAAATCTTGAGCATATCTATATGATGCGGCGCCAACTCATAATTTGGAGGTGGCATGACAGTCCCCACAATACCCGAAGCCCTTACTTTCGATGATGTCCTTTTGATTCCATCCGAATCTGACGTATTGCCTGCGCAAACAAATACCAAAACCATGCTAACGCGCGACATTGAACTGGGCATCCCCATTGCTTCGGCTGCCATGGACACGGTCACCGAACACAAGCTAGCTATTGCGCTGGCACAGATGGGTGGCATTGGGGTTATTCATAAAAATCTATCTATTGATGAACAGGCTAACGAAGTGCGCAAGGTAAAGCGTTTTGAGGCCGGCATGGTGGTTGACCCATTTACCATCAGCCCCAACGCCACGTTAGCCGAAGCATTACATATAAAAGAAGCCCATGGTTTTTCTGGCATTCCGGTAGTTGAAGATGATGGCCGCTTGGTCGGCATACTTACCAACCGTGATGTACGTTTCGCCCAAGACCCAAAACAAAAAGTCGGCGAATTAATGACCAAAAACACGGCAGAAAAGCCATTGGTAACAATCAAAGGTGAGGTCAACCGCGAGGAAGCTAAAAAGCTTTTGCACCAACACCGCATTGAGAAACTTTTGGTGGTTGATGATAAATATCGTTGTGTCGGCCTTGTTACGGTTAAAGACATCGAAAAAGAACAAGAACACCCCCATGCTTGTAAAGATAGTAACGCCAGCTTGCGTGTAGCGGCCGCCACCGGCGTTGGAGCCGATGGAATAGCGCGCGCCGAAGGGCTTATTAAGGCGGGGGTCGATCTAGTTGTGGTTGATACCGCCCACGGCCATTCACGCGGCGTGATGACCACAGTAAAAGAAATAAAAGCACTTTCTAAAACC
>JAOUJU010000015.1 GCA_029883045.1 Rhodospirillaceae bacterium | reverse complement strand
GTTCACCCACAGCACCCGCCCACTGCTTCTTTCGACTGCGGCAAGGTCTTGGTTTCCGGTAATAGTGAAAATATAATCACCCGCAACCCATGGCGACTGGTAGCCGCCTATATTTTTTTCCCACAACGGCGATCCTGACCTAAGGTCAAGAGACGCCATAAGTCCTGAGTTGCTGGAAACAAATACACGGCCACGGTCTATAACCGGATTTCCGCGAATATGCGAAATAAGCGAAGAAGCGTTAGCCCTATTTCCTGAGGAAAGTGATGTCGACCAAAGCTGGCGACCATTTTCTACTTTAAGCGCGACAATTTCACCAGATGTGTAGGGAACCACAACAACGTCTTCGCTAATCGCAGGGCTGGCAGATCCAAGCAAGATAGTATCTTCACGCGATCCGGAATGGTTCCACAGTGTCATTCCATCATGGACTGACAGCACATGGAGCATATTATCAATTGTGGTAACAAATACGCGTCCACCACGCACCGTCGGTGCGGTGCGTATTGGGCCGGAAACCTTGCGCCGCCAAATTTCTTTTCCGCTTTTTCCATCTATGGCGATAACTTCCGCAAAACCGGTACCAGCAAAAATTACACCTCTTTCATAGGCAATGCCGCCTTGAATATGCCCATCGTCTTCCTTGTCTGGCGTAAGCTCTGTGCGCCACAGTTTTTTTCCATTTTCAGCGTTGAATGCGGTGACATTTGATTGAGTATCAATTGTATAAAGCGTTCCAGCGGCCACTATTGGCGATGTGGTAAAGCGCGCACCACTGCTTGCACCCGAACCAATATCAACACTCCATGCTTTGCTCAGGTGTGGTGCGGATAAAATATGGTGCATAGCGTGGTCGGCATAGCCACCGTTTTGTGGCCAATCCGGTGTTGGCGAAGGGGCGGGGAGCCTTATTTGCAAGGCTTCCTCTTCACTGTTTAAATCTGGCGACAGGGCTGTTTCATGCAAAAGAACGGATATGCGATCACCCGGAAGTGGCGCAGTTTCATTATCCAGACCAAGCCATGTTGAGCACGCACTAAGCAAAAGCGCCGACATGCCCAGCAATAAAACACGAGGTATATATTTTTTTGCAACCAACAAAACGTTTCCTTTAAAATATTTAAAATCGGTCCTAAATTTAAGAGCCAAGAACCGACAGAATTTTTTGTGCACGTGAACGAATGCCATCAGGGGCTTGGGAATCATTCCCAAGAATTGCAAAAATCTTTTTTGCATTTTCCTTATTTCCGGATTCAATTTCCAACAGAGCTAATATTTCACGTACGCTATGGCGCCACGGATTATTATCGCTATTGGCTGTATTTAATCGTTTCTTCAATTCATCGCGGTTATTGCCAGCGATCTTTAGTTCTTGCAATGCACCAAGCACAAGGGCCAGTCCGCGTGTGCCACTGTCATTTGATGTGTCTTCGGTAATTTCTTGGTAAATTATCGCAGCAGCGTTGCTGTCTGAACCTTTTGCAAGCAAGGCCGCTTGCTGAAATTGAGCCAAAACTTTATACCCGCTTTTGCCGTCTTCCCCAAGATTGCCTAATTGGGAAAGCGCCGCATTGGTATCACCGTTTTTCGCTGCCATTTCGGCATTATACAGAATTTCACTTTCGCTCATGCGAACAGATGTGGTGTATGTCCGCCATCCTTGATAGCCAGCAACTATAACAACCACTGAAACCGCCACACCAATTATAAAGCTGCCGTAACGCTTCCATAGCTTGTGCATCTGCTCTTCGCGCAGCTCTTCGTTAATTTCGCGCATTAGCGCATCTTCGGGAATATGATCAGCCACTTTTTTGTTTTTCCATTATTATTTTGCTCAAATGGGTTGCCAGAGCTTATTTATCCGATTGTTATCATCACAAGGCGTTTATTTCCTGAACTAATTTTCCAGCCCTCAATACCAGCTTTCAATGGTTGCCTAAGATAGCCATGCAACCGGGCAATAGCAATGCCCCAATGATTACGGAAATTGGCTGTTAACCGCCCTAATTTGCGTCACGCCACTTGATTGAACAACCCATTGAGGGGATTTGCTCTATCGGCCCTTGTCCGGTTTTTGCAACCGTTTCCATGGCCTCAAGCAGTTCGCGCCTGGCCCCTTGGGGGGCAGTATTTTTTCGTGATTCATCAAGTCGGCCCCTGTATTGCAGGCCAAAAGTGGCGTCAAATCCAAAAAAATCTGGTGTACATACGGCACCATAGGTTCTGGCAACATTTTGCGTTTCATCAAACAAATACGGAAAGGGGTAGCTTTTTTCCTTGGCCACGACTTTCATCCGCTCAAAACTGTCTTCGGGATATTGGACGGCATCATTTGAATTTATGGCCGCCACACCGATACCTATTTTGATTAAATCCTCCGCGTCCCTTATTAGCCTGTCCTGAATGGCCAAAACATAAGGGCAATGGTTGCATATGAACATTATCAAGGTGCCCTTGGGTCCGCTGATATCGGTCAGAGAATATGATTTTCCATCAACGCCCGGTAGGTTGAATTCAGGTGCTTTCCAGCCAAAATCACAAATTGGGGTTTGCATTGCGGCCATTTTTTGCGCTCCTTTGTGCCTGTAGTAACGTGGTGGTTAACGAATACTTAACCGAGGTAGTAGAATCTGACACCTAATAATAGTGCGGTTCAATTTTGTGGCGCAATAGCTTTGCTGCCCTCAAGGGAAAACACCCATATGACTTCATCTGGTAAACATTTAATCAGAGCTTCTTCATTTGCTTTTTTGGTAACCCTGCTTTCAGGGTGCACATTTTATCAGGCGTTGCCAAAACCGATACTGTCAACCATTGGAAACATATTTCCCATCGATACCGCGCTTGTTATGACCACCGACAAGACGATAGCCGATCATGTGGTATCAGGTGCCAGCGGTAAGAATTGCAAAACTACCCGCCAAGAGCAGGGGCGCACGTACTGCGTGGAAGATGAGCCAAATCCCGCCCCAGCGGTAACATGTTATAACACCATTGGTGATGTAACGTGCTATTCGCAACCAGATGCGAATATTCCAAATGAAAAAATTGTAGGTAGCGCTAAATATCCCGGGCAGGACCAACGTTGAATAAAAAATAGGCGTTGTATCGCGCAGGTAAATTTACGGTTACAGGTAACAAATGAAACGCCTTCTTATTGCGATATCAATACTGATTTTTCTTATCGGTGGAACTATGTGGGTGTTGAAGGGTGATCCCGAAAACCAATCCACACTGGTAAAAAAAATAAAGCTAGTTTCAAAAATAAAGAAACTTAAACCAGTTGCCGAAGCTGGCGACATGAAAGCCCAATATGAACTGGCTGGCTATTATGAGCACGGGCAAGGCGTTCCACCTGATAAGGGTGTTGCCGCATATTGGTATAAAAAAGCGGCCGAACAAGGCCATGTTCCATCACAGTTTAGCCTTGGCAAGTTTTATGAAAGCGGTGAGGGGTTAAAACAAGATTTTTTTGCCGCATCAAAGTGGTATCGCTTGGCCGCTAGTTTTGGGCACCATCGTGATGCTCAATTCAATCTTGCACAAATGTATTTCAAGGGTCGTGGTGTGGATCATGATTATGGCAAGGCAATAATATTTTACCGCCAAGCTGCATTGCAGGGCCACCCAGTTGCACAATTTATTCTTGGCGCAATGTATGAAGAAGGTTGGGGCGTAACCAAGGATTATATAACCGCGTATACGTGGTACAAAATGGCTGAGCCTAATTCCGAGGAAACAATAGCCGTAAACCGTAACTATAATCCGACAAGGGCACTAGAAAAAATAAAATCAAGAATGAACCGCTATCAGATTGAAGAAGCCGAAAAAATAATACTTAAAAATACAAAAAGACCATAAGATAATTATTTTTTCGCCAAGCGAACCCTGACTATTCCCTTGAAATTATCTGGATCTGCAACTTCACCTTTGCGTATTATTTCCACGCGACCTTTTCGTGCCAGATGGACTGCTTGTTGCTTAACGGCATTGATGTATCGCCGCCATAATTCAGGACCATCTTTTGGGCGACGTTTTTTTTCGGCCAAGGTCATGGCAATATCCTTGAAGGTAAGGGTCTTGCTGCCCGCCAGCGTTTGCAAAATAACCATAGCAATGGGGTCATCTTTTGTTTCTGGCTTTGTTTCTGGTGTTTTGTTGCTATCTTCGCTCATGATTGGTGGGTTCTAGCATGTCGGATTGATGCAGTCTTGGTGTTTTTTTAAAAAAGTGGGCTGCTAATTAGGCCATCAAACACAAACTGTACCGCCAGCGCTGCTAACAAGACACCAACCACACGCGAAAGAACGTTAAGCCCGGTAACCCCCAAGGCACGCTGTAGCTGGCTGGAAACCATAAGTGCCGCAAGACAGATGACCAACACCGCAAGCAGCGCTGCTACCACGCTTGCCAGTTTCACGGGGTCATCGCCAGCTTGGGCGCTAAGCAATACAACCGCACCCATGGTGCCGGGCCCAGCAATTAGCGGGGTTGCCAACGGAAATACCGAAATATCTTGCCTGTGCTTTGCCTCAGCTGTTTCGTCTTCGGTGGTTGAATTCCCGCCCGATGGCCTAGCAAAAACCATATCAATGGCAATCAGGAAAAGCAGCAACCCCCCAGCAACGCGCATGGCCGCTAGGGTAATGCCAAGATGGGCAAGGGCAGCACCGCCAAAAAAAGCAAACGCCAACAGTATGGCAGTTGCAATCCCTACACCTTTTAGCGCCATATTGCGTCGTTCACGCGCGGTGGCGCGCGTGGTTAGGGCCGCAAAAAGGGCGGCAACGTCTATGGGGCCTATGGTGGCAAAAAATGTGGCAAAGGCTAAAAGCGCTGTTTCGGTCATGGTGGGAACGGTATCATAAAAGCCATCTTATAAAAGCTATTTTGTGATTTCCACATCTCGCAAAAATACTTTTAATCTGCTAGATACTATTAATCATGAAAGACGGCGCAATCACACATTTTGACAATCCTAGCCACAATTCACCCGGCCGGGTTCGCCACGGCGGGGATATCGCATCAGCAGAAGCTATTTTTGGCCGCCCTAAAAATGGCTGGCTCGACCTTTCCACTGGAATAAACCCAAACCCATACCCGTTAGCTGCAATCCCAACTGAATTTATGCACAGGCTTCCAGGAACAGATGATATTGATCGCCTTTTGTATGTTGCCCGTAAATATTACCGCGTTGCAGAAAATGCAAAAATTATTGCGGCACCCGGATCGCAGTCTCTGGTAAAGTTAGTTCCTAAAATTCTTGCCGCTGGTAATGTCTCTATTCTTGGCCCCACTTACGCCGAACATAAACCAGCATGGGCAGCCGCTGGACATGCTGTAATTGATGCTGCCAGCACCTGCACCCAAGCGGCAGGGGCTGCAAATTATGCGCTGGTGGTTAATCCCAATAACCCAACCGGGACCACCCATGCAGTTGATGGTCTATTGGCACTGGCAGAGGAAATGTTTGACCGTGGCGGTGCATTAGTGGTCGATGAAGCATTTAGTGATGTTTGCCCCGAATTATCGCTTTGCCCCCACGCGGGACAACCGGGCTTAATAATATTGCGTTCATTTGGAAAGTTTTTTGGTTTAGGCGGTCTCAGGCTAGGTTTTGCCATAAGCGATGAACAAACAGCCCAATTGATAGAAAATTCCCTTGGGCCGTGGGCGGTATCAGGGCCGGCAATCTGGGCCGGGATAAATGCTATGAACGACGAAAGCTGGATTACGCAAAGCAAAATACAGCTTGGTAATAATGCAAAAAAACTGGACAGGATTTTATTAAATGTGGGGATGAAAATTATTGGCGGCACAGATTTATTTCGCTTGGCCAGCATTGATGGTGCAAATGAAATTTTTCAACGCCTTGGCAGAAATGGTATTTTGGTTCGCGCGTTTGACGAAAATCCAAATTGGCTTCGCTTTGGCATCCCAATAAATGATGAAGCTTTTAATCGGCTTGAAAATGCGCTTGGTAACTAGTTTTCAGGAAAGCGCCTGACATTAGGTCTGATATTTTTATAATTTAATTTTCGCGGATCTGCGGTGTTTGTTCCGGGCGCTTCGACAATTAAAATATCTGCTGCTATTTTTTCAAAATCGGCACGAAAATGAACCGAACTTTTTAAACTTAAAACTGAACATATTTCTGGCTCTATCCCTAAATGCCTAAACATGGCACGATCCGCTGCTTGTTGTTTTTTTGTCGCTACAACAATTTTTACGCCACCAGTTTCAAGTAGCGCCATTGGCCCCAAATCTATTTTTGCCCCCCCATAAAATGGCCCTTCGGCCATGAAGCTACCACTGCCCAATGCTAAAACCTTAAATGTTGCGTGCAATGGGGTATCACCGGCAAAACGTTTTCGTCCACCAAAATCCATTTCGAAACTATTTCCAATACCTGTATCTGTTGCTGTTTTTACCGCGATAGGTTCGGCAAAAATACCGATGGCAGAATTTTCAATACCAGCATTTATCATTGCTTTTAATAATCCGGTGGTATCGCCATCACCGCCCCCGCCAGGGTTATCTTGGGTATCGGCCAATATAACTGGGCCATTGCCATCAAATATTTTAATTGCTTGGCGCAACGCATCATCGGGTTGATGTAAAATTCCGGCGAAATTACTTTCGCTGTCCAACAGTAATTTCATTACCGCATTAACAGATTGGTTAACCGCATTTTTATCCGTTCCGCATGCCACCGCAGATGGACCACAATCAAACACATCAGCAGGGGGGAACCCCATAGCAAGGGAAACCACATCAACCCCAGTTGTTTCAAATTCGCTCAGTCGGGCATAAATACCCTTGGCTGGATCCGATGTTGTTGCCTGCCACGTTAATGGAACTAAAAATGGCGCGCTAATAAGCTCCACGTAGCGTTTTTTCTTATCAATAATTATCTGATTTAAAATATTAGCCGCGCGTTCGCCAGTTTGAATCATATCAACATGGGGGTAGGTGCGATACACCACCAATCCATCAATTTGTTGACACATTTCAGGGCTGATGTTGGCGTGAAAGTCAAGCGCAACCACAATTGGCACATTGGGGCCAACTGCATGGCGTATACGTTTTAAAATTTCACCGTCACCATCAGAATAATTATCAGATACCATGGCGCCGTGCAGGTCCATAAAAACACCATCTATATTTTTGGCAGATTCAATTCGCGCAACCATATCTTTCATTATTGTTTCAAAGGCATCTGCCTTGACCGGGCCCGATGGCGGTGCCGCACACCACAAAAGACCAATTAATTCATGCCCTATTTTTTTGGATGCGTCGCTAAATCCGCTGACCGCTAGATTTATGCCTTGGGTTGATTTGAAAACATCATCGCCCGAACACAATCCCGGCCACGCATCGGGCGCGATAAAATCTTCCATTGTGGCGAAGCTGGGGGCGAAGGTGTTTGTTTCGTGATGAAAGCCGCCTACCGCAATTCGTGCCATTGGCTACACCTTTGTTTTTTTAAGGTTCTATCAATTCGCCGTGACGCGTGCATGTTACCGCGGCTAATTCGACAAAATATTCGGTAATGGCTTCGGGTGGTTTTACGCTTTCGGGGTCTTCGCCGGGCATGGCTTCGGCTCGCATATTGGTTCGGGTCCCGCCGGGGTTAATCAAGTTAACCCTGACATTGGATTTTTTAGTTTCTTCAGCATAAATACCCGAAAGCATTTCCAGTGCGGCCTTGGAAACTGCATAGCCCCCCCAATAAGCACGCGCCATATGCCCAACGGTTGAGGTAACAAAAATTACTCTACCTGCCTCTGATTGGCGCAACAAAGAATCAAAACTTCGAATAAGGCGCCAGTTAGCGGTCAGATTAACCGCCATTACCTGATCCCACGTTTTGGGGTCAATGTGGCTCAGTGGCGAAAGCTGGCCCAGCAATCCAGCGTTTCCTACTAGTATATCAAGCTTGCCAAAACGTTCATAAACGCCAGCACCCATTTGATCAATCATGTCGTAATTAGTTATGTCGCCGGGCACTAGGGTTGATGGCACCCCACCGTTTATTTTTTGTATTTCATCGTCAAGCTCTTCTAGGGCACCTTGGGTGCGGGCAGTCAAAATTAAGTGTGCGCCCTCGGCGGCAAAACGAAGTGCCACCGCACGACCGATGCCACGCGATGCACCGGTAATAAGTGCTATTTTTCCTTCAAGGCGTTTTGCTGCGCTGTTGCTCATCTTTAGTTTAACCTTCAGATAAAAGCGAAAGCTGTTCAGGGGCACTGCTGCCGTCATTATCCACGAGCGCGATGGGATATTCACCGGTAAAGCAAGCGTCGCAATATTGTGGGCATTCGCCATTGCGCCCTGTTTCACCAACCGCCCGGTAAAGTCCGTCTTGGCTGATGAAGGCAAGGCTATCTACCCCAATTTCCTTGGCCATCTGTTCAACCGTGAAACGATGGGCCATTAGTTTTTCTTTATTGGGTGTGTCGATACCATAAAAACATGGGTGTGTGGTCGGTGGGCTGGAAATACGCATGTGTACCTCGGCCGCACCAGCGTTGCGCACCATTTCGACAATTTTCATTGATGTTGTTCCACGCACGATGCTGTCATCCACCAACAATATTCGTTTTCCTTTTATGTGGGCGGCGTTGGCGTTATGTTTCAGGCGCACCCCAAGGTGGCGAATGGTGTCGCTGGGTTCAATAAAGGTACGGCCAACATAGTGGTTACGAATAATTCCCAATTCAAACGGTACACCTGATTGTTCGGAATAACCGATTGCCGCCGGAACGCCGGAATCTGGAACCGGAACAATCATGTCAACGTCAACATGGCTTTCACGCGCAAGTTCTTGGCCAATTTTTTTACGAACATCATAAACGTTAAGCCCACCCATAACGCTATCGGGCCTAGCAAAATAAATATGTTCAAAAATACAAAAACGCGGTGGCACCTGTGGAAATGGTTTAAAACTTTGCAGTCCGTGTTTTTCACTGATAACTACAATTTCACCCGGTTCTACATCGCGGACAAATTCGGCACCAATAATATCAAGCGCACATGTTTCCGATGCTAATACCCATGCATCGCCTGAACGGCCCAAAACCAACGGTCGCACACCCAACGGGTCACGCGCACCTATAAGTTTTTCCCGGGTCAGTGCCAATAATGAATACGCGCCATCAACCTGTTTTAGGGCATCAATCAGGCGGTCCATTACCTTGCGGAAATCACTGGTGGCAACCAAATGTAAAAATGTTTCACTGTCTGATGTGGACTGGAATATGCATCCTTCTTCCACCAAGTTGCGGCGCAGCGCGCGCGCATTAGTCAGGTTGCCGTTGTGCGCAATGGCAAACCCGCCAAATACCAAATCGGCAAACATCGGCTGGACGTTTCTTAAAACAGTTTGCCCCGATGTTGAATAACGAACATGACCAATGGCCATGGGGCCGACTAGGCGGCTGATTACATCTTCTGAGTTAAAGTTATCTCCAACCGGGCCCATGGCACGGTGGGAATGAAAATGTTTGCCATCATACGAAACAACACCAGCCGCTTCTTGGCCACGATGTTGTAGGGCATGCAGACCCAGTGCGGTAAAAGCAGATGCATCGGGATGGCCAAAAATACCAAACACCCCGCATTCGTCGTGGAAATGGTCATCATCCATATTTTCTGTGGTGCAGCATTTTTTGTTCATCGGGACCATTCCATTTTTTTCTGCATTTTATTTACTGGTTTCAAAAAGCCGATCTAGCTCTTTGCGTTCTTTGGTGTCGTAACCGTCACCATTTTTACCCGCCGGAGTTTCGGCTTTGGGGGTTATTGCATCTTTAAACATTTGTTGGACCTTGTCGCGGGTGGTTTGCTCGGTTTTTTTCTTATCCGCTGCGGTTTCATCGCTTTTGGGTGCTAGCGCCTTTAATGCGCCTGCACCAATTTCAACCATTTGAATTGCTTTTGCTTCGCGTACCCATGGGCCTTGTTCGTCGGCCGGGATCACCCATTCAAGGGCGATATAGGCAAGGCATACTATAATAGCACCGCGCAAAAACCCGAACAAAACCCCAAGCGAACGATCAAGCGCGCCAAGGGCGCTATCTTTTACCCGGCGCGAGATTGATTTGGTAAGCATGGAAAGGATAATAAGGGTGGAAATAAAAATTATTGCGCCCAACGCAAGGGATGCAAAAAATTCATCATTTATGACCTGTAGCATCAACGGCTTTAATAGCGGCGTTCCGTACATAGCGGCAAAAAATGCACCGACCCAGCCAGCAATGGAAAGAACCTCGTGAACGAACCCGCGGGCAAAGGCCAATACGCCAGAAACGGCCAGAACGGCAATGACTGCTACATCAAACATTGTCATGGGCGTTTGCCTTTTAACCTAGTTTTATTCATCAAACAGCTGAACCAAATCAGAAAGATGTTTTACTTCTTTAACGTTTATGTCGCCGGTGATTTTCTTTACACCCTTGGACCCAGACGGAACGAATGCTTTTTTGAAACCCAGCTTTGCCGCCTCTTTTATTCGTGCCTCTATGTGGCTTACGCTTCGAACTTCGCCCGATAGACCTATTTCACCAAAAAATACCGCGTCCAATGGTGCCGCTTTACCCGCCAACGATGACATCAATGCTGCTGCCACCGCCATATCTGCTGCTGGTTCTATTATTTTTAATCCACCAGCGACGTTTAGGTATACGTCATTTGCCCCAATGGCAAGACCGCATCTGGTCTCGGTTACAGCCATAACTTGGGCCAGACGGCCAGAATCCCACCCGACCACCGCGCGCCGAGGCTGTGATAACTGGGTAGGGGACACAAGTGCCTGAATTTCCAATAGCATTGGCCGGGTTCCCTCCATTCCGGCAAATATGGCCGAACCCGAAACCCCTTCGTCGCGTTCTGATAAAAACAATGCAGATGGGTTGGCGACCTCAATCAGGCCTTCATCACTCATCTCAAAAACGCCAATTTCATCGGTCGCACCAAAGCGGTTTTTGACCGCCCTGAGGATTCGGAACTGATGGCTTTTTTCGCCCTCAAAATACAAAACCGTATCGACCATGTGTTCTAGCACCCGTGGCCCAGCAATTTGCCCTTCTTTGGTTACGTGGCCCACCAGTATCAGCGCGAACCCCCGACGTTTGGCCAAACGAATTAGCTCGTGTGCCGATGTGCGTACCTGGCTAACGGTGCCGGGCGCGCTTTCTAATTGGTCGATGTACATGGTTTGAATGGAATCAATAATTACCACCTTGGGCCCCTTGGGCGCATCAAGGGTGGTGACGATATCGCGAACGTTAGTGGCGGCAGCTAGGCTTATTTTATTTTTGTCTTTTCCATCCGTCAGGCCCAATCTTTCACCGCGCAAGCGAATTTGCCCGATTGATTCCTCGCCAGAAATGTACGCAACCTCAACCGCTGCTGCCATTTTGGCCGCCGCTTGTAATAATATGGTTGATTTGCCGATGCCGGGGTCACCCGCAACAAGAACTGCCGAACCATCAACCAAACCACCACCAAGGGCACGGTCAAGTTCGTTTATTCCGGTGCGGGTACGGGGTGGGGTTTTACCACCACCTTCAAGGCCGACAAATTCAACCTTGCGACCTTTCGCCGCACCTAAACCTTTGGGTGCGCTTTCGGGCGCGGATTCTTCGGAAATGGTGTTCCACGCACCGCAGGCATCACAACGCCCAGACCACTTGGTGGTTTCGGCGCCGCAGTCTTGGCAAACATATCTGGTTTTTGCTTTGGCCAATTTTGTTACTTTTTTGTTATGCCCGAACCGCCATTTTAATTGGCCCGTCGGCGCGTCCGTGGATGAACTGATCAACATATTCGTTGCCGGAATGGTCGATATCTTCGACTGGTCCGGCCCAAATTATTTTTCCGTGATAAAGCATGGCAACGCGGTTGGCTATTTTGCGCGCTGACGCCATGTCGTGGGTAATGGAAAGTGCGGTTGCGCCAACTTCGCGGGTTACCTTTACAATCAGGTCATTAATTACATCGGCCATGATGGGGTCTAGCCCGGTGGTTGGTTCGTCAAAAAATATAATTTCTGGATCGGCACAAATGGCGCGCGCTAGGCCAACACGTTTTTGCATGCCGCCCGAAAGTTCGGCCGGAAATAAATCTGCCACATCAGAAATTAATCCAACTTGCGAAAGTTTTTGGATGGCAATTTCTTTGGCCTCATCGCGGTTCACGCGTTTTTCTGCCAAAATGCCAAAGGCAACGTTTTCCCATACGGGCAGTGAATCAAACAGTGCTGCCCCTTGGAACAGCATGCCGAATTTGTTGTTTATCCGTTCCCGGTCGGATGAACCCATGCGGGTTATTTCTTCGCCATCAACCTTGATTGAGCCGCTATCGGGTTTAAGTATGCCAAGAATGGATTTAAGCAGCACCGATTTACCAGTACCCGACCCACCAATAACCACAACGCTTTCGCCCGGGGCAACGTCTAGGTCAATACCATCCAAAACTACCTTGCGTCCGAACGCTTTTTTTACAGCGCTTAGGCTTATTTTTGGGTTTGCTGATGATGTGGCGTGCATTATTTTTATCCGGTTTTATTTGGCGAAAAACATTTCGGTTAGAATGTAATCGAACGAAAGAATAAGTATGCACGCAGATACCACCGCATTGGTGGTGGCGGTGCCGACCCCTTGGGCGCCGCCGCGTGAATTATAACCGTGATAGCAACCCATAAGCGTTACTATAAAACCAAAGGCAGCGGCTTTTACTAACCCTGATGTCACATCTTCGAAGGTTAAAAAGTTCCAGGTGTTTTGCAAGTAATTGGATGGGTTAAAACCAAGCTTGTAAACCGCAACCATATACCCGCCAAAAACACCAATCACGTCAGCAACCAAAACCAAAATAGGGAACATGGTTATGCCCGCTATCATCCGGGGTGCGACTAGATATTTCATTGGGTTGGTCGAAAGCGTGGTTAGGGCGTCAATTTGTTCGGTGACCCGCATTGTTCCAATTTCAGCGGCTAAGCTAGCGCCGATGCGCCCGGCAACCATTAGGCCCGCCAACACTGGGCCAAGCTCACGGGTGATAGATAAAACCACAACGTTAGCAATTGCCCCTTCGGCGGAAAAACGTGAAAATCCGGTGTAGCTTTGCAACGCTAAAACCATACCGGCAAAAACCGCGGTTAGGCCAACAACCGGCAGGGAATAATAACCAATGTCCATCATTTGGTGAATAATTATGCGCGGATAAAACGGTGGACGTACCGCATGGCTAATGCCCGAAACCGTAAACGTGGTTAGTTTGCCCGCAGTTTCAAGAAAGGAAATAAAAACACTGCCGATTTTTTGCAATCCGGATAATGGATTCATTTTATATTTTCGCCCCGCCCACATAAACCCGGCCATAACGTGACCCAAGGTTGGTAAGTATTTCATAGCCGATTGTACCGCTACGCGCCGCCATGTCATCAACAGTATTGCTCGGCCCGATTAAATCAACAAGCGCGCCAGCGTGGGCAATTTTTTCGGGGATGGCAGAAACGTTGATGGTAATTAAATCCATTGAAACACGCCCCACATAAGGTGCCGGATATTTGCCCACATAAGCAACGCCATTGTTGCTTAGCGAGCGCAAAATACCATCGGCATAACCAGCGGCTACGGTGGCAATGCGTTCTGGCCCCGCCGCCTTGTGGGTCGCACCATAACCAACGCTATCTGGGGTGTCAATTTTGCGAACTTGCAGTATTTTCCCTTGTAGGCGAACAACTTGGTCCATTGGGTTGGCCTTGTCAGGCGTTGGGTTAACCCCATAAAGGGCGACACCCGGGCGCACCAGATCAAGGTGATATTGCCCTCCCAAAAACACCCCGGATGAATTGGCAATGGATGCGCGCACCCCCACCAAACCATTAATTGATGAAATGGCATCTTTAAACGATGCCAACTGGGTTTCGTTCATGGGGTTGGCTTGTTCATCGGCGCAGGCAAGGTGGCTCATAACTAGTGACAAATTAACGCCCGAAATAATGTCGGGGTTTTTGGCAATGGTCTTAACATCGCCAGCCCCAAGACCAAGCCGGTTAATACCCGTATCAATGTGTAGCGCAGCGGCCACCATATTAGCGCTGGTTGAGGAAAATTTTTTCCAGACTGAAATATCTTCCATTGAATTGAGCACCGGGCTTAATGCGTATTGTGCCAAATCTGTTTCGTTGCCGCCAATAGCACAACCAAGGATAAATATTTCTGCATCCGGGCCAATGACCGAGCGCAATTCAATGCCTTCGTCTATGGTTGCAACAAAAAATGTTTTACACCCGACAACGCCCAAGGCGACGCCGACATGGCGCGCATCAAGGCCGTAACCGCCAGCTTTTATTACTGCACCAACTGCGCAATTTTTGGATTTGCTAACGGCTTTTTTATATGTCTGCCAGTTTTTTTGTAATGCGCCTAAGTCTATGCTAAGCACCGCGCCAGCGTGCCTTAGGGATGATGCTTCGGG